>USEG01000123.1 GCA_900553555.1 uncultured Clostridia bacterium | reverse complement strand
CGGCTTGTATCGCCGTTGTTTTTGCAGGATGCGGCATTACCATGATAGAAGGACTGTCGCTTTCATCGCTGCTGGTGTGCATGATGATAGGCGCCATCTACTGCAACTTCTTTAAAGAAAGCGACGTCATAATGGAACAATGCGACAGGTGGACTACTCCGTTGTTTATTCTGTTCTTTATAATTTCCGGCGCAAGCCTCGATATATTCAACATAATCCACGTCGGCGTCATAGGCATAGTATATGTGCTCGTGCGCGCGTTGGGCAAATATACAGGCGCAATGTGGGGCGCGGCGGTAGTCAAGGCTCCGCCCACCGTAACGAAATATCTCGGTTTTACGCTGCTGCCTCAGGCGGGCGTGGCAATAGGCATGGCGGCAATATGCGCCCGCACTCTGCCTGCCGAATTGGCATCGGCCATTACAACGGTTGTGCTGTGCGCTACGCTGATATACGAACTTGTGGGCCCGATAGTGACGAAATTGGCGCTCTCCGCAGCCGGAGAAATAGAAAAAAAGCCCAAAAAACAAACACCCGCCGGCAACACTCCGGCAAATCAATAGATCTTGTCCGCCGCCGATTTTGGCGCTTAAAAACACAGCCTTTGCGGCTCAATGCGCCGGCAGCCGCTGTACGATAAATTCAATGCGCCGGCAGCAACTGTACGATAAAAATTAAAACCCCGCCTTAAGCCAAAGCGGGGTTTTTTATTGTAATTGATTACTTTTCGATAAACAGCTTTATGTCGGTCGAAGTAATGATCCAAACGTTATTGCCGTGGTCCTGCGCTCCGGCGCTGTACTGTCCAAAGCCCAACGTATTTGTAAATAAATTCTGCGAAAAACTCGTTGCGTCGGAATTATCTACATCTACCTGGGTATCGTCCTTCTTTGCGTTGATAGATGACGTTGCGGAATAATAACAGTTTTCGATTGTGCTGCCGGGGATTCCCTGTCCGGAGATAAAGCCGACGTACGCATTATAGTGGCCGTCAGGCGACTTACTAGCCGTCGCCGTCAACTGTATGTCGACATAACATTGTGTAATTTCGGTACCGTATGCAGACTGCGCGGCAATTCCTCCGGCGAATAAGTTTCCGGCTACATCCGCTTCTATATGCGTATTAGCTATCGAACGAGTAATTTCACTTCCCGGTCTGGAAAGGCTGCCCGTGATGCCGCCGATATATACCATGTTATGTTCTTGCGTGTTGCTATCCGGATCGTCCGGAATGGCGATTACTTTTATTGAACCATCTGCTTTGCAATCCTGAACTGTGGACGCCTCCATTGTGCCGGCAATTTGCGCAACATTCAAAGCGAACTTATCGGCGACTTTCGTATTTTCCGCAGTAATCTCCGCATCCGCATAGCATCCGACAATAAGAGCTCCTGTTTCGTTTGTTCCGCATATAGCGCCGATTGCCGAGAGTCTTGTGGCATTGTCGGAAACGTCAATTTTCAGATAGGACGAACAATATTTTATGTCGCCGTAATTCTGTCCGCATATACCGCCGACATCTATATTTATGTACCCGCCGGCATTGCCCGAAATATACGGTGCGACGGTAATACTTCCGTCCGCCGAACAGTTTTCTATCAGACCGTTATTGACGCCGGCTATTATCGCGGCAATAAAATCTTTATTTCCGCCGAAGTTTGTAATGACTTTTATGTCGGCATTAACTTTGAGATTTTTTACCACTCCGCCTTCGCCTATGGTGTCAAAAAGCGCAAAGTTGTTGTTGTCGCCGGCTGCATAAGGTTCCCTTGTTATTTTCAGGCCGCTTATCGTATACCCGTTGCCGTCAAAGCTGCCGGTAAAGCCTCCATCAAACAACAGCGGCGTCCATTCTCCCGTGAGCGTAATATTGCCGGTAAGGATATAATCTCCGTCCGCCTGTATGTTTTTAAGACCGTCGGCATTGGTTATGGGCGTGGCTCCGCTAATAAAACGTGCCACCAGCGTAATGTCGCGGTTTATCGTAAACGTATACGGATTGGCATTGCTTACATTGTTGTTGTTTGTGTCGTACCAGCCCAGGAAATAGTATCCCGCCGCCGCAGTAGCTCTTACGGTAACGCGCGCGTTATGACTGTACCTGCCGCCGCCGGACACGGTATTGCCCGAAGCGGTACCGCCTTCAACCTGCAGCGTAACGCTGTAAGTTACGGGCGTCCATTCGGCCGTCAGCGTCGTATCTCCGGCAAACGTCACTTCCGCTAAAATACCGTCGCTGCCCGTCACCAAGTTGCTGCCGTTCTTCCAGCCCGCAAACGTATATCCTACGCGCGTCGGAACGCCCAGCGCCACCTGAGTTGCTCCGAAAGCCGTTTGCACGGTGCCGGGCGTGGTCAGCGTTCCTTGATTGGCGTTTAACGTAATCTTTATATCCGCAGCTTCCCACACCGCCGTAAGCGTGACGGGCGAGGAAATACTGCTGGGCGCCAGACTGTTTCCCTGTGCGTCCGTAAGCATTGCGTTTTCCAGCTGCCAGCCGACAAAGACATAGCCGTCGCGCGTGGGAACGGGCAGTTTGAAGCTTTGCCCGAATATTATTTCCGCTTCCGCAACGTCAAGCTGTCCGCCGTTTGCGTTTAGCGTGACGCGAATATTGTACGTGCTCCACTTGGCGGTAAGTTGAACGTCCTGCGTAAACTTGACGCTTTCCACAATTCCGTCGGAGCCGCATATAAGCTCGCCGTTATAAAGCCAGCCCGCAAATATATGTCCTTCATACAGGGGGATAAGGAGGTTTGCCCGCTCGCCGTAAGTCACCTGCTGTGTGTCGGCGGATATAGTGGCGCCTTCTCCGGGAATGTACGTCACTGTCACCGTTATCGCCTTCCAGCCGGCATAAACGTCCGCATCCGCCGTAAACGTCGATTTTTCGATTACTCCGTCCGCGCCCGTCAAAGGCTCGTCGTCATCGGACTTTATCCAGCCCGTAAAGGTATATCCTTCTTTTTGAGGCGTTCCCAATTCGACGCGTGCGTCGTAAGTCGCCTGTTTAGAGTCATAACCTGCGTCACCCTTCGTCATATGCAGATTTATGTTTACCACAACGGGCGTCCATTGCGCTTCAAGAGTAAAATCTTCCGTTGTGTCTATTTTGCCGTCAAACATCTCGCTTTCACCCGATTTATGCCAGCCGACAAAGTCATAGCCGGTCCTGGTGGGCGTGGGAAGATCGATGGTATCATCGAAATCCGCCGCCGTTGCCGCAAATTCCGGACCGCCGTTGCCGCCGTTTAACGCAAAGGATACG
>USEG01000122.1 GCA_900553555.1 uncultured Clostridia bacterium | reverse complement strand
CGCCGTCGCCGCCGCCATTGACAGCGAAACCTTGCAGCGTATTAACGAGCGCACAAACGGCAATTTCAGCTTTTTCTATTCGGCGCCCGTTCTTATTGTCGTTTCGACGGAAAGACAGTCCTTCTGCCCGGCTTCCGACTGCGCGGTCGCGCTGGAAAATATGTTTTTGAAGGCGGAAGAACTGGGGCTTGCGACCTGCTGGATAAATCACTTAAACGCGCTTAGCGGCGATAAAAACGTCAGGAGCGTTTTGAGAAAAGCCGGCGTCCCGGACAGTCACGACGTTTACGGTTCGTGCGCGATAGGATATTCACCGGTTCCCGTAAAGCGCGTCGAAGAAAAACCAAACAAAATCGTCTTTTGCGATTAACGGAGAAATATAATGGATAACTTTACAGTCAATATAAGCAGCACATATAATGTGCCGGGAAAGGCAACTCTTGAAGGATTTGTGCACTCTGACAACCGCGAGATGCATAAGTATGTACAAAATCTGCCGTGCGTAATCGTTTGCCCCGGCGGCGGATATAGTTTTGTTTCGGAAAGAGAAGGCGAACCCATTGCAATAGAATATTACAACCGTAATTACAACACTTTCGTCTTAAGATACGACGTCGCGCCGGCACGCTACCCTTTGGCGCTCACACAGCTGGCGTGCAGCGTCGATTACGTGCGCAAAAATGCCGAAAAATTTCATATCAATCCCGACAAAATTTACGTATGCGGTTTTTCGGCAGGCGGTCACCTTGTAGGATGCCTTGCAAATTTTTATCATGACTTACCAAAAGACTATATAAGCCCCGAAAAACTGGACGCAAAACCCAATGCGGTCATAATGGCTTACCCGGTCATCTATCCCGACAGCCATGTCAATTCATACAAAAATCTGCTGGGCGAAAATTTCGAATCTATGAAAATTTTAGATAAGCTGACGCTCGACAAAACCGTAAGCGACAAAAACCCGCCCTGTTTTATCTGGTCGACTTTTGAAGACGCCACCGTAAACCCAAGCGCCACGCTGCGTTATGCCGCTGCTTTATACAACCACTCCGTAAAGGCGGAATGCCATATTTTTGCCCAGGGCTGGCACGGCAGCGCTACTTGCGACGCGCGTACAAGCGACGGCGATTTTTCAAAACTGACCCCCGCCGCGGTATGGTTTGACTTATCGGCGACATTCTTGAAAAATCTGTAATGCAATTTTTGAACCGGGCGGCTCTTTTCCCCGCCTTATAAACATCAAAACGCCATAATTAAAAGCGCAGACGAACACACGTTTCGTACTGCGTTTTTTATTCCGGCATTTGATCGTATAAACGGACTGAAAATTTAATATCGTGCGCGTACATGGCAAAAATCACAATCCTGCTAACTTTTTTATTATATGGGCGGCTATAAAAAGTCCCATCGACGCCGGCACGGGCATCATGCTTGCCGACACGCCGCGGCCATCGGTCTGCACAGGCGTTTCGGTGGAAAACGCTACCTCCACTCCCTTTATTCCTTGTTTTTTAAGTTCCCTTCTCATAATTCTCGCCAAAGGGCAGACTTCCGTTTGTGAAATGTCGGCGATTTTTAAGCGGGATGGATCGAGTTTATTTGCCGCTCCCATTGCGCTAATAAAAGGCACTCCACTACTTTTACAGCGTTTTATCAGTTCTATCTTGGCCGTCACATTGTCCATCGCGTCTACAACGTAATCAAAGATAGATAAATCTATAAAATCGGCATTGTCCGGCAAATAAAATTCGCAATAGGCGTCAACGCGCGCATAGGGATTGATGTCGCGTATGCGATTTTGCATTACCTGTACCTTTTGATGCCCTATGGTGCTGTCAAGCGCTATTATCTGGCGGTTTATGTTGCTCTCGTCTATAAGATCTTTGTCGACGATAGCCAGGTGCTCGACCCCGCTGCGGGCAAGCGCCTCGGCGACAAAGCCCCCCACTCCCCCAATGCCAAACACCGCAACCGATGATTTTCTGAGCCGAGCAAACGCTTCTTCCCCAATAAGATTAAGGCTTCTATCAAATCGCATTTTCTAACTCCATAACAATAATTTAAGCGCTTAGACAACGTTTATCAAAAAAAATTATAGCAAAAATAAGAAAAATTGTCAAGCGTCCGCCTTTTGACGTGTCAACGGTGTGAGTTGTCGAATTATGGCGATTTTATTTTGTTTTAGACGCCAATTTACTTGACTTATAAACCGGTCTGTCATATAATAAATAATGCAACGATTTTCCATAGATTTGTTCGAAGAAAATTCGAGCAGCGCATATAAATGCGTTAATGGTGAGACGGTTTATGAAAACGAACCGTTTCACATTTTTTATATGCAAAAAAATCTCTTTCCACAAAAAATGCGTTAATGCCGCATTGCTTTTTGCGGTTTTTTCGTGTATAATAGCTTTATGAAAAAGTGTACGATTACAGCAAAAACAAGCGGAAGATTGCTTAAAATTCTTTCCGAAAACCTTCCCGAAATAAAATATGCGTCATTGTCGTCCGCCCTCCGCAAAAAGGACGTCATCGTCGACGGCAATAGGACGAACGAAAATATTACGGTGTCGACAGGCGGCAAAATCGAAATTTTTTTGCCTGAGTCGGCATACAAAACCGATTTTTCCGTCTTTTACGAGGACAAAAATATTCTTATAGTCAACAAAAACAAAGGCATCGAGATTTGCGACGGCAATTATAATATCGCAAACATACTCCGCCGCAGTTACAGCGAAATAAAACCCGTCCACAGGCTGGACCGCAACACTTCAGGGCTGTGCGTATTTGCAAAAAACGCGGACGTTCTGGCGGCGCTTATCGACGCGCTCCGCAACAAGGAAATACGAAAATTCTATCGCACCGAAACAGCTTCGCTTCCACCCTCCGACTGCGAGACATTTGTAGATTATATGATAAAAAACGCCGCGAAAAGCCGGGTAAAAGTTTATTCTTCCCCCGTTTTAGGCAGCGTCAAAACCGTAACAAAATATAAATTTTTATATCCTACGCGATACGGCGCCATGCTTGACGTCGAAATTACGGGCGGCTTTACCCATCAGATACGCGCGTCGCTGGCTTATCACGGTATGCCGATACTGGGCGACGGAAAATACGGCGACAATTCGGCAAACAAAAAATCCGGGTACAGATATCAGCGCCTTTGCGCCTACAAACTGGTTTTTTGCCTAAGTGACAATTCGCCTCTCCGCTATCTTAACAACATTAAAATAGCCATAAAAGATGAAGATATAAAATTGTAAAGCAAGCGCCGCA
>USEG01000121.1 GCA_900553555.1 uncultured Clostridia bacterium | reverse complement strand
GTTGGATGCGGTGACAAACTGTTTGCCAGTAAGCGCGCTTATCTGTTTTGCCACTTCCGTATCGAATCCTTCGGGCGCATTCAGTCCGGTGCCTACGGCCGTTCCTCCCAGCGCAAGTTCTTTAAGGCCGGCAAGCGAAACGGATATCTGCTGCTTGGTCTTTTCGATCATGGTGCGCCATCCGCTGATTTCCTGCGAAAAGGCAATGGGCACTGCGTCCTGCAAATGCGTGCGTCCGCTTTTGACGATGCCTTCGTTTTCCTTTTCGAGACGCAGCAGCGTTGCCGTAAGCTTGTCCATCGCGGGGAAAAGCTTATCTTCGATAATGGTGACGGCGGCGATGTGCATAGCCGTCGGGAAGGTATCGTTGGAACTTTGCGATTTATTTATGTCGTCGTTTGGGTGCAGCAGTTTTTTGCCCGCTATTTCGTTGCCGCGGTTGGCAATGACTTCGTTGGCGTTCATGTTGGACTGCGTGCCGCTGCCCGTCTGCCATACCACCAGCGGGAAATTCTCGTTGAGTTTGCCGGAAATTACTTCGTCGCAGGCGGCGACTATTGCGTCCAGTTTTTCCTTGGGCAGCTTTCCGAGATTGTAGTTGGCGATGGCCGCCGCTTTTTTTAATATTCCGAAAGCG
Source organism: uncultured Clostridia bacterium (assembly GCA_900553555.1). Classification (GTDB taxonomy): domain Bacteria; phylum Bacillota; class Clostridia; order Christensenellales; family Pumilibacteraceae; genus Neoclostridium; species Neoclostridium roslinense. The sequence goes on along the minus strand of USEG01000121.1, from coordinate 2,729 downwards.
TGCGTGATTTCGCGCGGCATAATTTCGCCGCCTATCTTAAAATTTTCATAGCTCCTTTGAGTCTGAGCCGCCCAGTATTTATCGGCGGGCACTTTAACCTCGCCCATAGTATCCTTTTCAATGCGATATTCCATATACAAACTCTCCCGAATACAAATTAAAGTCCAAGACTTGCAATAGTTTCTTTAAGGATATCGGCGCTCTTGTGCAGCTTTGCCAGCTCTTCGTCGGTGAGTGTGGGGTTGATTTTGCCGCATATTCCGTTGCGGCCGATGATGTTAAGCGTGCTGAGGCATACGTCTTCGATGCCGTATTCGCCGTGCATCATGGAAGAGACGGTAAGCGCGGTGTTAGAGCTGCTCAACACGGCTTTTATTATATACGAAACGGTAGACGCGATGGCGTAGAACGTAGCTCCCTTGCGGGCGATAACTCTTGCACCCGACTCGCGCACGTACTTTTCTATTTCGGGAATGTCTATCTGAGTGGTGAGAAGCGCATTGCTCTCGACGGCTTTTTTATAGTCGTCCACAGGCATACCCGCAATACGGGCAAGCGACCAGGGACAGAAGCCAGAATCGCCGTGCTCGCCGAACATATATGCGTGGATATTCCCCACTTCCAGGCCGCAGTATTCGGCTATTCTCGAACGCAGACGCGCGGTATCGATTATTGCTCCCGAACCGATGATACGGCTTTCGGGCACACCCGACAGTTTGCAGAAGGAATATGTCAGTATGTCGACGGGGTTGGACACCATGATGTACACGGCATTGGGCGCCGTCTTCGTAATTTCGGGAATGATGGATTTCTGGATGTCGATATTTGTCTTGATAAGATCCAAACGCGACTGTCCGGGCTTTCTCGCAATACCCGAAGTTATGACCACTATATCCGAATTTTTCGCGTCGTCATAGTTGCCCGCGTACACGATGCAGCTGCTGTCATAAGAGAGACCCTGGCGAATATCCTGTGCCTCGCCCAGCGCTCTGTCTCCGTTGATGTCGATAATGACTATCTCCGAACCCAGCCCTCTGCATGTAAGCGAATACGCAATGGTCGAACCCACTCTTCCGCTTCCGATAATAGTAATTTTACTCATATTTATACTACTGCCTCCTTGGGAACAATAATTTTTCTTACGCCGTAAAAGTAAAAGATATGCGGTTTTTGCGCATATTGGCTTTTTCTTCCTGCGCCATCAAATATTATAGCATTTTTACGCGAATTTTGCAAGCGCTTAAGGAGTAATTATCTTTGCAATCGATACATTTATATCATTTTAGCGCTACTTTTTTTATATGCTCCGTTATCAATTTTGATATATTCCCTTCGCTCAGAAAATCGTCGCTTGCATACAAAGCTGCGTAAAAACTTATAAAAAGCGGCAATATTTGCAAAACGTCAACTTTATTTTAAAAATAGTTGACAATTGCCGCGATATACTATACAATCAAATACATGAACAAAAAAAGCTTTGCAAGAGATATAGTTTATATCGCGATATTCGTGGTTTTGATGGTGATATTCACGTTGTTTGTGTCGATTCCTTTTTTCCCTGTGCCTTTGACCTTTCAAACGGTGATATGCGTTATGGCGGGATTGCTTTTGGGGGCGAAAAGGGCGGGCTTGTCCATGTTTATATATGTATTCATGGGGCTAGTGCCGGCAATACCTGTGTTTTCGGGCGGAAAAGGCGGGCCGGGCATGGTGGTATCGCCCACATTCGGGTACATAATAGCGTTTATTCCCACGGCGGCCGCGGCAGGAGCGGTGCGGGGAAAACTGCCGGCCGCGTCCTTAAAGCGGTATATCACGGCGGCAACGGCGGCGTTTTTCGTGTGCTACGCGATAGGTATTCCTTACTTTTTGATAATATGGCGCTTTTATATGGGCAATACCGACATTTGGCAAGCGGCTTTGACTTTTAATATCCTGTATATGCCAAAAGATTTGATTCTTTGTCTTGCGGCCGCTTTTTTGAGTAAAAAACTGGCTCCCGTCTTGTTTTCGCGGGAATAGCGATGTAAAAAAATAGCGATATAAAAAAGAAACGGCCGGTAAACGGTCGTTTCTTTTATAAAATATAAAGGAGGAGAATCAGTCGATCTTTGTAAAATAGCTCGCGTCGCAAACGCCTTGAAGTTTCTGCGTTTCGCCGTTACGAGCGACGGTAATTACGACAGCGCTGCCTTTGCGGGCGGCAAACATGGCGTCACCTACATTGTACGCGCGCTTTATCTCTGTGGCCGTGCCGTCGATTTCAACGCGCATGATTATATCGCCCTGCTGTAAGCCCAGTTCTTCGCCCATACTGCCGCTTTGCACGTCCGAAACGGTGACGCGCTCGCTAACGGATACTTTGCCCGTAAGAGCGTCATATTCCGCCCGGCTGTCGGAAGAGGCAACCGTTACGCCGAGATTGAGCTTTTCGATAGCCTGGCTGCCCGACTGCTGTCCGTCGATTATGTTGTCGGCGGCGCCGCGCACTATTGAAAGCGGCACGGCATAGGCTATGTTTTCGATGGTGGGAGAAGTAAGTTTTGCGTTTACCAATCCCACAAGCTGTCCCTTTTCGTTAAACAGTCCGCCGCCCGAATTGCCGGAGTTTATCGCGGTGTCGGTACGCAGCGCTCTGTATACCACGCTGGTGACGTCGTCCGCCGCGGTCATGGTAATATATTCGCTGTCCACGCTCACCATGCCGCCCGTCACGCTCATGCCGCTGC
>USEG01000120.1 GCA_900553555.1 uncultured Clostridia bacterium | reverse complement strand
AATATCGAAATCTTCGTGGATACCGGTTCCGAACGCAGTGATCATCGCCTTGATCTCCGCATTTGCATAAATACGGTCAAGTCTTGCTTTCTCCACATTCAGGATTTTTCCTCGAAGCGGCAGGATTGCCTGGGTTGCACGACTTCTCGCTGTCTTTGCAGAACCACCGGCAGAATCTCCCTCAACAATATAGATTTCACAGTTTTTCGGATCTTTGTCTGAACAGTCTGCCAGTTTTCCAGGAAGAGACATTCCTTCCAGTGCAGATTTTCTTCTGGTCAGATCTCTTGCTTTTCTGGCTGCCTCTCTCGCTCTCTGAGCCATGATAGATTTCTCAAGGATCATTTTTGCAACCTGCGGATGCTGTTCCAGATAGATCATCAGCTGCTCGGAAACAATATTGTCAACGGCACCTCGTGCCTCACTGTTGCCCAGTTTCTGCTTGGTCTGACCTTCAAACTGCGGATCTTCAATCTTGATGCTTACGATCACGGTAAGACCTTCACGGATATCATCACCGGAAAGTGTCTCGGTGTCCTTGATCAGTTTATTCAGTCTCGCATAAGAATTAAAAGTCTTTGTCAGTGCATTTTTAAAACCAGTCAGATGGGTTCCGCCTTCCGGAGTCGTGATGTTATTTACAAAACTGTAGGAACCTTCGGTGTATCCATCGTTGTGCTGCATGGCAACTTCCACATAAATATTATCCTTCATTCCTTCACAGTAAATAATATCCGGGTAAAGCGGTGTCTTGCCTTTATTCAGGTAAGTCACAAACTCCTTGATACCGCCCTCATAATGGAACGTCTTTTCGATTGGTTCTTCCGGACGGTCATCTCTTAAAACAATTTTGATATTTTTTGTAAGAAATGCCATCTCACGAAGTCTCTGTTTAAGCACATTAAAATCAAAAACTGTTTCTTCAAAAATTTCGCTGTCCGGCAGGAATGTAACCGTTGTACCTGTTTTCTTTGAATCACATTCTCCGATCACCTTTAATTTATATACTACTTTTCCTCTTTCATATCGCTGACGATAAATTTTACCTTCATGGTAAATCGTAACTTCAAGATGTGTAGAAAGTGCATTTACAACAGACGCACCTACACCATGCAGACCACCGGAAACTTTGTATCCGCCGCCGCCGAATTTTCCGCCGGCATGCAGCTTTGTCAGCACCACTTCCACAGCCGACACGCCTTCCTTGGGATGAATGTCCGTGGGAATACCTCTGCCGTTGTCGGTTACGGACACCGCTCCTTCCGGCGTAATCACCACTTCTATCGTATCGCAAAAGCCCGCCAAAGCCTCGTCGACGCTGTTGTCTACAATTTCCGAGATAAGATGGTGCAGCCCTCTTTCATCGGTCGAGCCGATATACATGCCCGGTCTTTTGCGGACGGGGTCCAGCCCTTCGAGCACTTGAATTTCGCCCGAATCATAGTCTTTTTCGTTGGGTTCGTGCGCAGCGGTATTTTCTGCCATAAAAAGCCTCCTTTTTTCATTATGCGACAGCGCCTTTTTTTGACGCGTTTTATCAAATTGTCTACTATTATATTATACCACATTTTGTGCCGTAAACAAAACGTTTGGCGCGCGATTTTTAAGGTTTTTTGATTTTAATTTTGCTTTTAAAGTGCCAATTTTCGTCCGTGCTTGTTTTTCCCCCTGTAAAAGCCTGCCTATACGGCAAAAAAATAAAAGCGCAATTTTGCCGTATTTTGAAAATCACGCTTTTTTTCGGTAAATTTGTTTTTTACTTGACAACCGCTCTTTTGTTTTTGACGCGGACTAAAATTCAAGCTTAAAAAGGCGGCGGGCGTTTTCGCCGGTGATGTCCGTCATGCGCTGCTCGTCCATGCTCAGAATTTCGGCCATTTTGCGGACGACGTACTTGACGTTGGCGGGCACGTTGCTCTCGCCGCGATGAGGTTCGGGCGTCATGTACGGGCTGTCGGTTTCCGCCAGCAGACGGTCCTGCGGTATGGCGCGCAGAACGTCTGGATATTTTTTCGCGCTCTTAAAGGTTATGACGCCGCTGAACGAAAAATAAAAGTCGAATTTTTCCGACACCTGCCGCGCATATTCGGCCGAACCGGAATAACAGTGCAGTATCGCTCCGTTTTTTAGCAGGTCTGCGTTTTCTTCGAATATTTTAAGCGCGTCCTCGTATGCGTCGCGGATATGAAAAGAGACGGGCAGCGACAATTCGGCGGCAAGACGCATCTGTTCCGTCATCCACTTGCGCTGCACCTCCTTCTGCGTTCCGTCATAGTGATAGTCAAGTCCTATTTCGCCTATCGCTACCACTTTGTTTTTCTTGTCGGCGGCGATGGCGCGCAGCTGTTCGACGGGCGAACAGGTGAGTTTTTGACTGTCGTTGGGGTGCACCCCCGCCATAGAAAAGATTTTTGCGTTTTCCCCGGCAATGCGCGCCGAACGCAGCGACGACTCGACGTCGTAACTTGCCGCCACTATGACGTCCGGCATGCCCAAACCGAGCATTTCCACCGCCAGACGCTCGTCCACGTCCGTTCCGCCCAGGTGGGCATGAGTATCTATCAGCATACTTCCGCCCCGCTTTCGACGGCCTTTTCGGGCGAAACCAGCACCACTTTGCCGTCCTTTTCGGCGCACAGAATCATGCCCGACGACTCGTAGCCGCACATCATGCGCGGTTTTAGGTTGGTGAAGACGACGACGCGCTTGCCCACCATTTCTTCGGGCGTATAATATTTGGCTATTCCGCTGAGAATAGTGCGCGTTTCATCGCCGATTTTTACCGTATTTTTAAGCAGTTTGCTGCTTTTTTCCACGCGTTCGCTGGCGATGACTTCACCCACTCTGAGCGTGACCTTGCAAAAATCGTCTATCGTGATATAATTTCCCGGTTGTTCGGCCGCCGGCTTTTTATCTGTGTTTTCCTGCATATTCTTATTCTCCTCGCGACCGGTTTGTTCGCTTAAAGTCTCCATTTCTTTTAATTCCTTCTGTACGTCCAGGCGCGGATACAAAATGTCCGCCTCTCCCGTCTCGTAATTTTTTACCGCTCCCCACTTTACGCCGTCGAACGACCGGGCGACGGGCAGCCTTAATGCGCCGAAAATCGCCGCAGGTCCTTTGGTCATAAAGGGCAGCAGCAGCGTCGCCGCAACGCGTATCGCCTCCGTAAGATTGTACATTACTTCCATAAGGCGTTCTTTTTTGCCTTCTTTATCCAGCACCCACGGAGCGTTTACGTCGATATACTTATTGGCCTTTCCGATGACGGCGAACACCGCTTCCAGCGCCTTGGTGACGTTTAGCTCTTCGATATAAGCGTCCACCTTGTCTTTTAGCGCGTCGATAGCCTCGATAAACTCCGCGTCCTCTGCCGGGGGAGTCTGCGGGGCGGTCAGTTT
>USEG01000119.1 GCA_900553555.1 uncultured Clostridia bacterium | reverse complement strand
CGGAGTCATAATCATGCCCGCGCCGCCGCCGAACGGTGCATCATCGCACTTTAAATGCTTATCCCGGGAATAGTCGCGTATATTTATTGTATTTATCTGCAAGACTCCTTTGTCTCGAGCGCGTTTAATAATGCTCTCGTTAAGCGGTGCAAACATCTCGGGAAAGAGCGTCAAAATGTCAATCCTCATACACGCACACCGCCTGAAACTGCTTTTTATCCGCGATTATCGTCTTACTTTGTATGTCTATGCGCACAATTATTTTCTTTAAGAACGGACACCTGCACACCCCGCCCTCCCCTTCTATAGTAAAAACATCAGCAGCTCCATACTGTGCCACATCCGTAACAACGCCGATTTCCGTGCCGTCATTCAGATAAAATCGGCATCCGATTATATCTACAATCAAATATCCGCCTTCCGGTATAATAGCTTCGTTACGTCCTATCTCCAGATATTCGCCTATAAGACTTTCGGCCTTTTCCCGCGTATCTATGCCATTCAGCTTTAAAAAGACAAACGCCTTATCAAATCTGCATGACATAATTTGATAAGGAGCATTTTCGATATTAACTTCCTCAAGAAGGTTGTATCTGCGCATATCGTTTGTCAAAGGCTGAATTTTAATTTCGCCTTTAATTCCGACAGCTTTTATAATCTGACCGATTATAATATTATTTTCCATTATTCCTCAACAATGACAACGTTGTATTTTGCCTGCTGCTTGTTGGCAACAGCTCTTACTATGGTCCTTATTGCTTTAATGATTCTGCCGTCTTTTCCAATCACCTTGCCGAGATCTTCTTTGGCAACTTGAATAGTGATGGTTTCTTCGTCGGTCAAAGTTACCTTAGCCGCATCTTTGTCATCGACGAGGCTTTTGACCATAAAACTGATCAGTTCAACCATACGTTACCCCTTACTCGCTCTTCTTTTTCTTGGCGTTGGTTTTTGCGGGCATCGGCTTTGCTTCCAAAACGCCGGTCTTTACCAATATCGCGCGCACGGTGTCTGTGGGCTGAGCACCGTTTTTAATCCATTTAGCCGCCTTTTCAACGTCAATCTTTATTTCTTCTTCCTTGTTGAGCGGATTATAAGTTCCTACAAGATCAATAAACTTGCCGTCACGCGGAGCTTTTGAATCTGCTACAATTACACGATAGAAAGGTGATTTCTTGTCGCCCATACGGGTCAATCTCATTTTTACTGCCATAATTTTTGTTCTCCTGTATTTTAAGTGTTTCCACAAATTTTGACTTTACTAAAAAGGCATCTTAAACCTTTTGTTGTTTCGCATCGACTTCATCATCTGCTTGGACTGTTCATACTGCTTTAACAGCTGGTTTACTTCCTGAATGGTTGTACCGCTGCCTGCCGCAATGCGCTTTCTGCGGGATGACTTTATTATGTCCGGATTATCACGCTCTTTCTTTGTCATCGAACAGATAATCGCCTTGTATTTGTCTATCAGCTTTTCGTTGATGTCCTGGTCGCGTATTTTCATATTGTTCATGCCTGGCATCATACTAAGCACGTCTTTTATTCCGCCCATCTTTTTAATGCTCTCAAACTGCATCAAAAAGTCGTCAAGCGAAAATTTCGCTTCTCTAAGGCGTTTTTCCATTTCTTTCAATTGCTGTTCGCTGACGGCATTCTGAGCCTTTTCGATGAGCGTCAAAACATCGCCCATCCCCAATATGCGCGATGCCATGCGGTCGGGATAAAAGGGTTCGAGATCGCCCATCTTTTCGCCTATGCCGCAAAATTTAATCGGTTTTCCGGTGACGGCTTTTATCGATAAAGCAGCGCCTCCGCGCGTATCTCCGTCAAGTTTAGTGAGTATAACGCCCGTTATATCCAGCTGGCTGTCAAACGATTGAGCTACGTTTACGGCGTCCTGACCGGTCATAGCGTCAACCACCAACAAAATTTCCGTAGGCGATATTTCTTTTTTGATGTCCTTCAGCTCCTGCATCAACACTTCATCGATATGCAGTCTGCCCGCCGTATCTATAATAATGGTATTAAAAGCGTTTTTTTCGGCATATTCTACCGCCTGACGCGCCGTTTTTACGGGCGATTGAGTACCCCTTTCAAATACTTCGGCGCCTACGCTTCTGCCGACTACTTTAAGCTGATTTATGGCGGCCGGACGATATATGTCGCACGCGCACAGCAAAGGCTTTTTGCCCTGCTTTATCAGATACATGGCCAGCTTTCCGCACATAGTAGTCTTGCCCGCGCCTTGAAGACCGCACATCATGATGACCGTAGGGGGGTGAGGGCTTACTTCCAGTTTCGAATTTGTGCTGCCCATAAGCGCGATAAGCTCTTCGTTTACAATCTTAATGACTTGTTGCCCGGGGGTAAGACTTTTCATTATGTCTTCGCCCAATGCCTTTGCGCTGACCGATGCGACAAACTGCTTTACAACGGAGAAATTGACGTCGGCCTCCAGCAACGCTACTCGTATTTCGCGCATAGCCTGCTTGATATCGGCCTCGGAAAGACGTCCTCTCGAACGCAGTTTACCGAATATATTATTTATTTTTTCCGACAAATTACCGAAAAATGACATCTCGTCTCCTATTATTTTAATAAATCTTTAAGAATCTGCTCCGCTTGTAAATAATTTCCGTTTTCCGTTTCAGTTAAAGCTTTCGCCACGGATTTTCTGAGCGACAAAACACCCAGCTTGCTTTCGTATTCGTTAAGCTGTTCGCAGCCTTTTTTTATGGCGTCCAAAACCGCCTGGCGCGATATACCGATATTATCGGATATCTCCTGCAAAGAAAGATCATAATCGTAATACTGCGCAATAACTTCTCTTTGTCGTTTCGTGAGCAACTGCCCGTATATATCGTTCAAAAAAGATATATTGAGATCTTTCTGCATATCATGCTCCGTAAAAAGGTGTAAAGCATTTGTACTTTACACCTCAATTATAAATTAAATTTTGCGCTATGTCAAGCGTTTTTTACTCAAAAATCGCATCGATAAATTGTTTTGCGTCGAAATCTTGCAAATCGTCTATGCCTTCTCCCACACCGATATACACTACGGGCACTTCTTCTTTGCCGGCAAGCGCCAGCACCACTCCGCCTTTGGCCGTTCCGTCAAGTTTGGTCAAAATTATTCCGTCGGTATTGACAGCCTCGTCAAAAACTTCCACCTGCGCTATAGCGTTTTGGCCCGTTGTGGCGTCCAAAACAATATAATTAAGTTTCATTGCCTCGGGCATTTCCCTGTCGATAATGCGCTCGATCTTTTTTAACTCTTCAATAAGGTTCTTCTTGTTGTGCAAACGGCCTGCGGTGTCTATCAGAATGACGTCGTTACCTCTGCTTTTGGCACTTTTTAGCGCATCAAAAACTACTGCGCCAGGATCCGCGCCCTCGCTTTGGCGAACAATTCTTACGCCCGCTCTTTCCGCCCATACCGAGAGCTGGTCGGCCGCCGCCGCGCGGAA
>USEG01000118.1 GCA_900553555.1 uncultured Clostridia bacterium | reverse complement strand
CTGCCGATTGGCGGCAAGAGCGCGCTTATCTGTTGTTACGGAGGAGAAAATGGCAATTTATTTTGACGAAGAAAAGAAGATTTTTTATCTTGAAAGCGGCTGTGTGAGTTATGTCATGCAAATTTCGCAGTTCGGCTTTTTGACGCAGCTGTATTACGGCAAAAGAATTCCGCGCGAGGACGTCTCTTATGTCGAAAAGCTGTATGATCGCGGCAGCGAAGCGGTGGTTTTCGGTGCGCCGTCGCGTAGATATTCGCCCAATGTCATTACAAGCGAATACCCTTCTTACGGCAAGGGTGATTTTCGCGAATGTGCGTTTATTCCGCGCGGAGCGGACGGCGCACGCGTGTTTGAAGGCAAGGTAAAGGGCTTTGAGATTCTGCAGGAAAAGCCGACAATTCCCGGTATGCCGTCGCTGTATGGCGGAGGCGAAACGCTGGTCGTCACGTTGGAAGACGAAATAAGCAAGGTGCAGGTGGATCTATACTATTCGGTGTACGACGAGCTGGACGCAATTGCGCGCAGAGCCGTCATTAAAAACAACGCCGATACGCCGCTGGTTTTGGACAGGGCGTACAGTTTTTCGCTGGACTTGCCGGCGGGCAGTTATAAAGTAATTACCCAATACGGCGCGCACATGCGCGAACGCACGCCCGAAGTCACGCCGCTTATGCACGGCATAATGTCGGTGGACAGCAAACGCGGTGCGACCAGTCTTCATTCGTCGTGTTTTATGGCGCTTGCTGCAAAGGATGCCGACGAAGAGAGCGGCGACGTTTACGGCTTTAATCTCATTTACAGCGGCAGTTTTCGTCTTACTGCCGAACAGTCGCCCTATGACATGGTGCGCGTGCTGGGCGGCATCAACGACTTTGATTTTTCGTGGAAACTTTTGCCCGGCGAAAGTTTTTATACGCCCGAGGCGGCAATGGTGTATTCCGGCAAAGGGCTGGGCGCAATGTCGCGCACGTTCCACGATCTGTACCGTGGTTATATCATCAACAAGCGTTTTGTAAACGCCGTGCGCCCCATTGTCATCAACAACTGGGAGGCTACGTACTTTAATTTCGATATACCCAAGCTGTGTTCCATAATAGATACCGTTAAAGATTCCGGCATCGATATGTTTGTTTTGGACGACGGCTGGTTTGGCAGACGCGACAGCGACCGCAGTTCTTTGGGCGACTGGACGGTAAACAAAGATAAGCTAAAGGGCGATTTGTCCGCTCTTATCGACTATGTCCACAACGCGGGCATGAAGTTCGGGCTGTGGTTTGAGCCGGAAATGGTGAGCGAAGACTCCGATATTTATCGCGAGCATCCCGATTGGGCGATAAAAATACCCTATCGCGATGCGGCGCCCTCCCGCGACCAACTGGTTTTTGACCTGACAAAACCGCAGGTGCGCGATTATGTCGTAAAAGCCGTCAATTCAATATTGTCGCAGTACAAAATAGATTATGTCAAGTGGGACATGAACAGAAATATCACTGAGATATATTCGGACGGACTGCCTGCCGACGGGCAGAAGGAAATCATGCACAGATATATTCTGGGCGTGTACGAGATTTGCGAGCGCATAATAAACGGACATCCGGACGTATTTTTCGAAGGGTGCGCTTCGGGCGGCGGCCGTTTTGACGCGGCGATGGCATATTATTTTCCGCAGATATGGACGAGCGACGACACCGACGCCAACGAAAGGACGCGTATTCAGTACGGCACGAGTCTGTGTTATCCGCTGTCGATGATGTCTTGTCACGTTTCCATTTGCCCCAACCACGGCACGGCGCGCACGACGCCCTTTAAGACGCGCGGCGACATAGCGCATCTCGGCGCTACGGGTTACGAGCTGGATACTACCCAGATAACGCCGGAGGAGCTGGCTCAGATAAGACGCCAGGTGACCGACTACAAGGCAATGCAGGACCTTGTGTTGCACGGCGATTTATATCGTCTTGACAATCCCTTTACGAGCAATTATTTTTGCGAAGAACTGGTAAAAAAAGACAAGACCGAGTGCGTCGTCACTTGCTATCGTCGGCTGATGGAAGTCAATTCCGCAGTAAAACGCGTCTACCTTAGGGGTCTCGACCCGGATATGAAATACCGCGTGGAAGAAAACGGCATGGTTTTGTCGGGCGCGGTTTTAATGAATGTGGGACTTATCCCCGAATTTGGCGGCGGCGATTTCATGACGGCGGTTTACCACATCAAAAAAGCCGGCAACTAAACGGCGTTCGATATACCGTAGCGGCGCGTAGAAAATTCCCTACGGCTTTCCGCGGTGTTTGTAAGACAATAAAAAAATAAAAAGGCGCGACCTTTGCGGCCGCGTCTTTTGTCTTTTTCGGGCGGGAAAAAGCGGCGATAAGATTGACCGCCCTTTGTTTTACGCATTAAAAAACCGCCCCCGTACATTCGCTGAGCGTGGGGAGCGGACTTGCAGAGAGCGACATACGCAGCTAGCGCGCAGCCGCCCTTAGTATCTATTGTAAAACGGGAAGGAGCGGGCGTCAAAGCTCCGTTATTTCCTCTACTATCTTACTAATTGTCTTATTGCTTGTGTCAATTTTTATCGTATCGAGAGCGCGGTACATATCAATTCTCCCAACGCTTCTTTCAATGACATCGGCGGTGCGAATGCCGCGCGCGACATCTGTCTTTAATCTGCTGCGAAGAGTCGTCTCGTCGGCAGTAAGCGAAATTTTTTTAACCTTGCAATTATTTGTATCGAGCTTACCGATGATGCCGTCAATAATATATTGCTCGTGCATTACCCAGCAAAAAACGATATTATCATAAGCAGAACAGTGTATAAAATTATTAAGCAAATAGCAGATATTGTCCACAACCATTATTTTCGTTTCATCGGTCACTTGAAACGGACTGGCGTCCCAACACCAATCGCCGTCAAGGAATACGCTGTTTTTTAATTGCCGTTTCAACTGTTGGCATACCGTTGTTTTGCCGACGCCCATCGTTCCGCCTATCAAATAAAGTGTCTTCATAAATGTTCCCCGCATTTTAATGGCGTTAAAGCTATGCTGATTCGCTATCGTATGACGAATATAATACAAAACAAGCATATAGCGCGGCCTGAAACGGCATACAAATGCCGCGCTTTGCCGCGTGGAGCCTTTTTATACCCGTAAAACAGGCTCCGCATTTTTTAGAAGCCTATTATGGCCGTGTCGGTGCTGTCGCTGCTCCTAAACTGCAGTTTGTACAGATTTGCATAAATTCCGTTTTGTTCCATCAGTTGTTCGTGCGTGCCCTTTTCGACGATTTCTCCGCCCGATATTACGGCTATCTCGTCGGCGTTTTTGATGGTGGAAAGGCGGTGCGCCACGACAAGAGTGGTGCGGCCCTTGCACAATTCGTCCAGCGCCTGCTGAATGAGAATTTCCGTCGTGTTGTCCAAAGAGCTGGTGGCCTCGTCGAGTATGAGTATGGCGGGATTTTTCAAAAATACGCGCGCGATGGAGAGGCGCTGTTTTTGTCCGCCCGACAGGCGCACGCCGCGTTCGCCTATTATGGTGTCGTATCCGTTTTCCATCGACATGATGTAGTCGTGAATATTGGCGCGTTTGGCTGCCTCTATCACTTC
>USEG01000117.1 GCA_900553555.1 uncultured Clostridia bacterium | reverse complement strand
CCCTATTATAACATTTTGTTAAAGGACGACAAGCACAGCCCTTATATAAAAATCGATTTGTCCGTCCCCTATCCCACTATAGAAGTGACGCGTAAGTACAAGCGTGACGGCGCAAAATATTTCGGACCCTACTTCAACGGCATATCCGTAAATTCGGTGGTGGACGTCATTCGCTCGGCATACAATATGCGTTGCTGCCCCAAAAAGATGAAAAAGCGCACGCGGCCGTGTCTCAACTATGATATCGGGCTGTGCAAGGCACCGTGTATGGGATATATATCGCAGCAGGATTACGGCGAAATAGTGGACAGCGTAATAAAGTTTTTGCGCGGCTACGACCCCGCCGCCGCTCTTATAAAGGAAAAAATGGAAAAAGCCGCCCAACTCGAACAGTATGAGCGCGCTATCGTATATCGCGATCAGCTGCAGATGCTGAAAGAATTAAAGGAGCGTACCATTGCCAATCTCGGCTCCATTACGGACATTGACGTCTTTGCCTTTGCCGACGACGGCTACGATACCGTAATATCCGCCCTTATCGTCAGAGCAAGTCTTATGATAGGCGTAAAAAACTATTTTCTGCCGCCTATCGACGCTGATATTCACGAAAAGTTCACACAGTTTATAATGCAATATTATCAAAATATCGATATGCCCGACGAAATTTGTCTTCCGGAACAATTGGATTGCGACGACATTAAGCAGTGTTTTTCGCTTCTCGGCGGCGACAAAAGTCCCGACGTGCAGTTTCCGAAGATAGGACAGCGCAAAAAGCTGGTGGATACGGCCTGTGCCAACGCGGAAGATTATTTGCAGAAAACCCGCAAAAAAAACCGCCGCGAACAGGAGATGACGGTGGCGGCGTGCGCCCGTCTGGCGGAAATTTTGGGCATACCGTCGGCGCGGCGCATGGAATGTTACGATATCTCCAATATAAGCGGCGTGGACAAAGTGTCGTCGCAGGTGGTGTTTATCGACGGCAAGCCGGAAAAAAGTCAATACCGACGCTATAAAATCAAGACCGTCGAGGGAGCCAACGACTTTGCGTCTATGGCGGAAACCATCAGGCGCAGGATAGCCCATCTTACGCTGGAAAACCGCCCGGATCTAATAGTGGTGGACGGCGGCAAAGGTCAGCTGTCGGCGGCGCACGAAGCGATGGTCGGGGCGGGAGAAAATATCGCCATGGTGGGACTGGCAAAACGCGAAGAGGAAATATTTCTTGTGGGGCAGTCGCTGCCGATAGTGCTGGACCACAGCGATTACGCTTTGCGGCTGATGCAGCGCATAAGAGACGAGGCGCATAGATTTGCCATTACCTACCATCGCAATCTGCGCGCAAAACGTTACGGCAGCGAGCTGGAAGAAATTCCGGGAGTGGGAGCCGTCCGTAGAAAGGCGCTTATAAGGGCCTTCGGCAGCGTCAAGGAAATAAAACAGGCGCCTTTGGCGGCGCTTAAAGCGGCGGCAGGCATTGACGAAAAGACGGCTGTTGCGGTATATAATTATTATCACAAGGAAAATAACGCGTAAAGTCGCTTGATATCGGACGAAAAAAATGATACAATATACTTGGGAGAAGGCTTATGAAGTACAAACTATTTTGCAGCGATTTTGACGGAACATTACTGCGCGACGACTTTACGGTTTCGGAAAAAGACGCAGCGTCCGTAAGAGATTATGTGCGCCGCGGCGGGACATTCGTCATTCTTACCGGACGCATGACCAAGAATATGGACAAATGGGCTCACTATCTGGGCACCGACGGCCAGCCTTTGTACGTATGCGGTTTTAACGGCGGACTGGCGGTAGACAGAGACGGCAACGAAATATTCAGCTCGCGCATAGATTACCGCGTTGCCGCGCGCATAATAAAAGCCGCCGAGGACAGAGGACTGCACGTCCATACGTACGAACGCGACAACGTGCTGGTCAGCCGCAGCAATTTTATCACCAAAGAATACACGCGCGTTTGCAATATTACCGAACGCGAAGTGGGCACTTTAAGCAAATACGTCACCGACAACAAATACGACTGTCTTAAAATACTCATAGTCGTAGCAGCGCAGGATATGGAAAAAACGCTGGCGGAATTTAAGGCCATGAATTTTGAAGGCGTCCAGTATGTGACCAGCAGCGAAAATTTTCTGGAAATCATACCTGCTTCCGGCGGAAAGGGCGAGGCGCTCAAAAAAATAGCCGATTTTTACGGTATTCCGCTTAGTCAGACGATAGCTGTGGGAGATCAGCGCAACGACATCGCCATGATACGCACGGCGGGGCTGGGGTGCAGCGTCGCCAATGCGTTTGCCGATACAAAAGCTGCGGCGTCTTACATAGCGGCGTCCAATAACGATAACGCTATAAGTGAAATTATCGAAAAATTCACGGAGGACTGACGTCATGTCTGTAAAAATAAAGGAACTTGTCGAAAACGAAACCGACGTTACTGTGGAAGAGCTGGCCGAAAGACTTAATCTCGAAATCATCAACAAAGGCAACGGCATTGTGCATATGGCGACTTTCAACGTCAGCCGTCCGGGTTTGCAGTTTGCCGGATATTACGAACATTTCAGCCAGGAGAGAGTGCAGATTGTCGGCGAAATGGAAACGTCGTATCTTTTGAACATGAAACCGGAGGAAAGAAAAAAAGCCTGCGATAAATTCTGTCAGTACGACTTTCCCTGCCTTGTCATTACCACTGTTTTGGAACCGATAAAAGAGTTGGTGGAAGGCGCCGTCAAATACAACCGGGTGCTGCTGCGCAGCAAACTGCGTACAACGGCGTTTGTCAACGAACTGTCGATATATCTAAACGAATTGCTGGCGCCCACCATCACGATACACGGCGTTTTGGTGGACCTGTACGGCGTGGGCGTGCTGCTTGTGGGACATTCCAGCGTCGGTAAGTCCGAGTCGGCGCTCGAACTTATTCAGCGCGGGCACAGATTGGTGGCCGATGACGCCGTATGCCTTAAACGCGTCAACGACAGATTGGTGGGCAGCGCTCCCGTCAAAATACGCCACCTTATGGAGATAAGAGGGCTGGGCATAATAGACGTTGAAAAGATGTATGGTTCGGGCTCGGTGCGGCAGACGAAAATGGTGGATTTCGTCGCCTGTCTCGAAGACTGGAACGAAGAAAAGCAGTACGACCGGTTGGGAGATGAAACGCATACTTACAACATTTTGGACATAGATATGCCCGAATACATTATTCCCGTCCGCCCCGGCAGAAACGTCGCCTCCATATTGGAGGCCGCGGCCAGAAATTTCCGCGCCAAACTGCTGGGATACAACGTCATGGACGAACTTATGTTCCGCGCCATACTGGAAAACAAAAACTGATTTTACATGGAGGAGATATTATGGATCTGCAGGCTATTCAAAAGAGAATGGAAAATTGCCCGTGCGGCGTAAAGCACGAGTGCGACTTAAAAGGACTCGAAGTGGGACACGGCAATCTGTTTAAGACGGGAGAGATACTAAAAAAATATAATTTTGGATCTGTAGTTCCTAAAAACGCTAATGGTTCTATGGCTGGGTATGTTACTGCAAGAGAAGCATTAACTTACTCTAAAAACTTAACTTCTATAAAAACAGTTGATATGTTAGGTTTAGATACAGC
>USEG01000116.1 GCA_900553555.1 uncultured Clostridia bacterium | reverse complement strand
GCACATAATACTTGCATAAGGCGCGGCAACTCCGCCTTCCGCATCGTCGGAAAAGGCAATGCCGGACAGGCCAAACGCTTTGTACTTAAAATTCCCGCTCTCGTCCACCGCGCTGTACTGGCTTTCCGAAATGCCCCATATACCGCTACCAAGTACGCTGCGTTTTTGCAGCTTAACAACATTCCGCGCAGTTTTTTCAGCTACAGAACCGTCGGAAAATTTGACAAACAACCAAGGCATCAGATATTCAAATGCGCCGCCCGTCCACGAATAAAGGCAGCCAAAACTCGCCGAAAAACGCTTTTTAAGACACTCCAGTGATTTTCGCGGGATTTTGTTATATCCGACGCAAATAATATACGTCAAAAGTGCTTCGCTTGCCATAAGATCATAACACGCGCCATCCGGCAGCTGCTCATGCGAATTGTAGCCGATTCGCAGCAAATTGCGCTCTTTATCGTATAGCGGCATAAAATCGGTTTCTTTTATGAATTTGTCAATAATTGTCCGGCACTCTTTTTCCACAAATCCGTACACCAGAAGACAGCAAGCCAAAAAATTGCCGCTGTCCACCGCGGATACATATTGCGGATAAAGAGGCTCTCCGCTGTTTGTGTCATACCAATTGTAAAGATGCCCGTGCCACTTTTTTAGTTCATTTACCTTATTTAATATACAAAACAAATAGTTTTCAAAAGTTGCCTTGTCTATAAGTTTTTCCGTATAGGCGCACAACACGGCAACCAGTGAAAATCCTATGTTAGTCGGCGAAGTGCGCGGCGCAAACGTCATAACTCCGCGTTTCAAACAGCAATTGTCGCTAATTAAATATTCCCCCTTTTTCAGCTGTACTTCAAAAAATCTCCACGTATCTCTTAGCGTATTTTTCAAAAACGTCTGATTTTTTGCGCCGTTCTTTTTTTGCTTTTGTTTAGACAGCCCCGGCATTGCGACGACGCAGAAAAAAATCAAAGCCAGTATCAAAAAAACCGACTTTAATAAAACTACAAATGTCGTTGCCATTGCCACCGAAAAGATGATATTTACAGCGATATATACCCGGCTGCCCTTGGCATGGGCGAAGGTTTGCCAGATCATAAGATTCTTTTTGCGTATCAATCTTATAATGCTGAGCATTGCGGCGCCGGTATCTGCCAGCGCTCTGTACGGCAGCATTACTATATCCATAAAAGAATAAATTATGCTATACATAAGCGCTTTTAGATTTATCGGTAATGCCAAAATCGCCGCCAAAACGCGATGCGTAAGACAAAACAACAATACGCTCCAAAACACAACACTACCGGAAAAAGCCGCGCATATCAAACCGACAAGAAGAGTCAGCGCAATAAAACTTGACAAAATATTGCAAAAGATATGTCTCTTTTGCGTAAGTGTAAGCGTGTTTTTTGCAGGCGTTCCGTCTTTAGTCCTAATGCTGTCAAAAAGATACGGCAATAGTTGTACATCGCCGCGCAGCCACCTAAGACGACGCGCCTCAAATCGCGAATAACTGTCCGGACATTCTTCAAAAACATCGTAATTCGTCACGACAGTCTTTGCAAACGCTCCTTCGATAAAATCGTGACTTAATATAGTATTATCCTCAAATAAATTGCCTACTCTTTCGGTAAACTCCCTTATTCTAAAGCAGCCCTTACCGGTATAATTGGAGCAATTAAGCACATCGCGCTCAAAGTTAACGCAATATGAGCTGTAAGAGTCTATCCCTCCTCCGGCATTGAATATGGCAGTAAAAGCATTTTTATTTTGCGAAAACAAATACGGTTTTCCGCACAATGCGGCAACGGCATATTGCGAATTCATGGGATGTTTTAAAACGGCGCACAGTTCATCCGCGTTGTACAAAAAGCTGTCCTCGTCAAGCGTCAGAATATTTTCATACTCTCTTGAAATATTGACTTTTTTGTAAAAATCATCCTTTCCGTACAAAATATATTCGCAAAGAGATAGCAATGCGCCGCGTTTTTTTTCATAACCCTCGTACATCCCCGAGGAAGAATTTTTGCCGCGTTTTCTTATTATAAGCCCCACATGCTCTTTTTGCGCCGTCGACTGCATAAAATCTGCCAGACGCGTCTCGCTTAACGAAAATCCTTCCTTTTCCGACGCCATAAAGTCGCACAACAAACAGCAGTCGTATCCGGGATTGGCATACTTTACCGTCAAAAGGCGGGAAAAAATTCTTTCCGCCTGCGCTTTTCCGTTGATTACACAGCACATGGCGATGAGCGTTTTTTTTCTGTCAAGCGCATTAAGTTCGGCGCTTGGCGGCCGCTTTTGCCTGGCATATACGCCTATGCATGCTCTTATAAGGCCTGCCTGAGCAAAAACCAGCGGCAGAAAGACCAAAAACAAAAAAGGATTATATAGGGAAAACAATACCGTCTCTATTACAATCAGCAACGCATTTAGCGACACATAGGCATATCTTAAACGTCTGTTTACGCCACCCATAAGCACGTCTAAAGCGCTGTTTGCATAACGCGCCTTTAATTGCGCGATAAAAGTCAGTTCGCTCTCCCGTCCGCAGCTATCGGATATGAGCGACAAAAAGTATAATTTAGTAGCTTTATCCGAGGCAATGTAATTTTCTTCTCCCGTTTCCTCAAGATACCTGTTGCAAGACGACAAATCCAGAAGCAGATCATCATTCCAACGGGCATCGATCCATCTTAACGAATCTATTACGCTTTTAAAGCCGATATGCAGATCGGAACGCTTATATTCAAATAAATTTTTTATATCTTCCGCGACAAGACCGTTGTCCGACAATAAAATTTCAATCTGGCGCACAAATTTTTCGTCGCCGACCGACAAAACCGTTGCCGCATACTCGCAGCACTTCAACTCTTTTAAGCAAAATTTTTGACCTTTTGCGTCATTAACGGCTTTTTTTACCTTTGTGTCTATACTTTCGGCGCAGGCAATAAGATTGATTAAATATTTGATTAATCCGTATTTACATGCCGCCTTCAAATGTCTCAGTTCATTAAAAGAGAAGGGCGCAAACTTCTGATAACTGTCGACAGTACCACGGATGATTTTTTCATCCAGTTTTCCTTTGCTGTTTTCGGCAACAAACGCCATTAGCAAAAATACGGTCGGAGTTTTGTTTATGCAGTTTAAGCCGCGCAAAAATTTTTCGGAATAAATTTCGTCCATGGCCGCGGCAATATCTTTATAGTCGTTTAAAAATATCTTTTCGTATTCGGCCAAACGGTTTTTTTGTATTGCTTTACTATAAATAAGATCATAGTAAGCTTTTATTCTTCTCGAAAAATATGCGGCGGGAATGGCTACGTTCTCTTTTTCTTGACGCGCGCTGTAGCCCGCGCCCAATTTTTCGCATTCCGCGCACAACCTGTCGTACGGTAAATATCTACTTGTAAACGTGTTTGAAATCATTGCTATTTCTCCAAATAACGATTATTTCCACGATACAAAGATATAATACGCTATGATAAAAATCACTTAAACTTTTTCGGCGCTATTTTGCCGCACCAAACACGATATCACAAAAAAAAGAACATCGGCACCAAACAAACTTTTGTTTGGTGCCGATGTCGTATGGTGGACGATCAGGGGCTCGAACCCTGGACACCCTGATTAAGAGTCAGG
>USEG01000115.1 GCA_900553555.1 uncultured Clostridia bacterium | reverse complement strand
AAAGTCAGCGACATGGACATGGAGTGGAGGAACAGTCCACAAAATCCTTGAGAATCAATATTATGCCGGTGATAGTGTGCATAATCAGTTTACCAATGATTCCTGGGCAGCACAGAGACAGAAAATGAATCAGAAAGAAGAATGGATCATTATCAAAAATACCCATGAGGCACTTGTGAGCAGAAAGGATTTTGATGAGGTACAGGAAAAGATTGGTCATATCGTAAAACGGGTTAATGAAGCTCGTAAATCAAATGGCAATAATGTAAGAGACTTCAACTTTTTCAAGCAGAAAATTGTGGACAACACGCAGGTGGAACTGCCCGATATGTGGCTGGATACGGGCGAAGTGTGGATGATGCCGCGCTCGGATAAGAGCTTTATCGTCAAGATAGGCGGCAATATCGTGCAGCACTGGGACAAAGACGGACTGCACATAGAGCACAACAATGCGTCTATCATCGAGGCCATTCCCTACGACGTGATGATAAGCGGATATGACAGCCGCGGTGTAAGCGTGCTCAGATTGTGGCGTGCCACCGGCGTACAGGATTTTGACATGAAGTCTTTTACGCAGGGCGACTATTACAACGCTATGCGCGCCGAGAACGAGGCGGAAATAATCTCCAAAGTTTTGTATCCGTCCGATGAACATTACGCCGGCAAACAGCTAAGGCTTTCGCAGCAATATTTTCTTGTTAGCGCCAGCCTGCAGTCCATTATAAAAGATCATCTAAAAGTATACAATTCGCTGGACAATCTGCCTGACAAGGTGGCGATTCATATAAACGACACACACCCGGCGCTTGCCGTGCCAGAGCTAATGCGTCTGTTGATGGACGAATACGGATATTCGTGGGAACGCGCGTGGGACATGACGGTAAACACCATCGCCTATACAAACCATACGGTAATGAGCGAGGCGCTGGAAAAGTGGAGCGAAGACTTGTTTAAGATACGCCTGCCGCGCATTTACCAGATAGTATGCGAAATAGACGCGCGCTTTAAAGGCGAACACAAAGACGTGCCCGCGGATAAACTTAAAAATATGTGCGTAATAGGCAACGGCCAAATACGCATGGCAAATCTTTGCGTCATCGGTTCGCACAGCATAAACGGCGTTTCCGCCCTTCATTCCGAAATAATCAAGGAGAGCGTCTTCCACGATTTTTACGAGATTCTGCCGGAACGCTTTACCAACGTTACAAACGGAATAGCGCACAGGAGATGGCTAAATCAATCCAACCCGCAGCTGGCCGGCCTTATTACCGAGCTGATAGGCGACGGATACGTCAAAGACGCCTCGCAGCTGTCAAAACTGGATAAATATTATGACGACAAGAGCGTTTTGCACAAGCTGGCGCAGATAAAGCAAAACAACAAAAACAGCTTTGCCGATTATATCAAAAAACATTCGGGTTTTGTTCTCAATCCCGAATCGCGGTTTGACGTGCAGATCAAGCGTTTGCACGAATATAAAAGGCAGCTGCTTAACGTACTTAAAATAATAAAATATTATCTCGACCTTAAAGACAGTCCTTCATTGGACGTCGTGCCGCGCACATTTATCTTCGGAGCCAAGGCGGCGGGAGGATATTATCACGCAAAGCGCATCATCACGCTTATCAACTGCCTTTCGCAGCAAATTCAGTCCGAGCCCGACATAAAGAAAAAGCTGGACGTCATGTTTTTGGAAAACTACAACGTCACCAACGCCGAACACATAATTCCCGCCAGCGAAGTATCCGAACAGATTTCTCTCGCCGGAAAAGAGGCTTCGGGCACCAGCAACATGAAGTTTATGCTCAACGGAGCGATCACGCTGGGTACGCTGGACGGCGCAAATGTGGAAATAAGCCAGCGTGTCGGCAAGGACAATATATTCATTTTCGGGCTCACCGCCGATGAAGTGGAAAGGGAGTGGAAAAACGGTTACAATGCGTCGGGCATTTACTCTTCCGACGCGACTATACGCCGTATAGTGGATGAGTTGCGCCGCGGTTTTGCGGGACAGAGGTTCGCCGACATAGCCGATTATTTGGTGGTGGGCACAAATTATGTAGCCGACCCGTATATGTGTTTACGGGATTTCGGCGATTATATGCGCGCCGCCTCGGATATAGACGCCGCATATGCCGACGTGGAGCGGTGGAACAGAATGGCCCTTGTCAACATTTCCCGCGCGGGAATATTTGCAGCCGACAGGAGTATTGACGAATATGCCGAAAATATCTGGCATATAAAGCCCGTCGGTACCGGTAAAAAATAATGTTTTTACAATATGATCCGTTAAAAAAGGAATATAAAAGCGTTACGGGAGCGGTTCGTATATCGCTCCCTTTTATCGTTAGAGTAAAGTCGGACGCCGGTAACGTCGAACTTATGCTGAAAAAGGAAGGCGAAAATGAGGCGGTAGTGGCCTATCCAATGACGCGTCAAGACAGGTATTTTACAGTAGCGCTCACCATTACGACGACGGGACTTTACCGCTATTATTTTGCCGCCGACAACGAGAACTTTTATGCCGCCGACGCTTTGACGGCGGCGCGTACGGGCGAAAAATGGACGCTTATCGCGTATGACGACGTCTATGACAGTCCGAATTGGCTTTACGGCGGTATTATATATCAGATTTTTCCCGACCGCTTTAACATAGGCGGCGAGCGCAAAAAGACAAAATCCGATATGATATACCGCGACGATTGGGGCGGAACGCCCGTTTACAAACCCAACGAAAACGGCATAGTGGAAAACCGCGATATGTTCGGCGGCAATTTCGAAGGCATAGCGGACAAGCTGGAGTATTTGGCGTCGCTGGGCGTTACGCTCATATATCTCAATCCAGTATTCGAATCTTACTCAAACCATAAATACGATACCGCCAATTACGCGCTTACCGACTCCGATTTCGGTTTGCTGCGCGATTTGGCGCTGCTTACGGCAAAAGCGGAAAAGTACGGCATAAGGATAATTCTGGACGGCGTTTTCTCCCACACCGGTTCGGACAGTATTTATTTCAACAAAAACGGCAGGTTCAGCGCGCTGGGGGCCTTCAATAGTCCGCAAAGCCCGTACTACGAATGGTATAATTTTCAAAACTATCCCGACAGATACGACTGTTGGTGGGGAATAAAAACCCTGCCAAGCGTCAACGAAAACAACGTCTCTTTCAACAATTATATCTGCGGCGACGATGGTGTGGTGGCGCGTTACATGAACATGGGTATAGCCGGATGGCGTATTGACGTGGCCGACGAACTGCCTGACGAATTTTTGGAAAACATCACTGCGGCGGCGAAAAAGGCCGATTCCCGGGCGCTTATTTTGGGCGAAGTATGGGAAAACGCCGCAACAAAATATTCCTACGGAAAGCTGAGACATTATCTTTGCGGAAAGCAACTGGATTCGGTAATGAATTATCCGCTTAAAAACGCTGTTATCGAATTTATAAAGACAGGCAGCGTAAACGCCGTCGATTTTGTCGTGCGCCGTCTTATCAACGACTATCCAAAGCGTGTAGTCGACGCGCTTATGAACATAATCGACACGCACGACACTGTGCGCGCGCTGACGGAATTCGGCGAATTTGACGACGTTTCCACAAAGGACAAGAGAAGTGCCGCCGTCATAAAAAATTATGCCGTGGCCGTAAAAAAG
>USEG01000114.1 GCA_900553555.1 uncultured Clostridia bacterium | reverse complement strand
GGTTTATCGCCGTCTGACCGCCCAGCGTCGCGATGACGCCTTCGGGCTGTTCGAGATCTATTATGCTCATAACGTCCTCGGGCGTAAGCGGCTCGAAATACAGTTTGTCCGACGTCGTATAGTCGGTCGAAACCGTCTCGGGGTTGTTGTTGATGATAATCGCCTCGTATCCGGCTTTTTTTATGGTCTGCACGGCGTGCACCGTCGAATAGTCGAATTCTACACCCTGACCTATTCTTATGGGGCCCGCGCCCAACACTATTATGCTCTTTTTGTCTTGATGTCTATGCGACTCGTTTTCCGTGGCGGCGTATGTGGAATAATAATAGGGAATGTATGCGTCAAATTCGGACGCGCACGAGTCTATTGCCTTATAGACGGGCATAATGCCGTTTTTCTTTCGCAAATCGCGTACTTTCTGCTCGTCGGTCTTCCACAGCCGCGCCACCGCTTTGTCCGAAAAACCATACTTTTTGGCTTCGCGCAGGCAGTCCGCGTCCATAACGCTGTCTGTAAGCTGCCGCTCTATCTCCACGATATGGCTGATTTTGTGCAGGAAAAATCTGTCGATCTGCGTTATATCCGCAATTTTTTCCATGCTTTCGCCGCGGCGCAGAAGTTCGGCTATCATGAATATACGGTCGTCGGTCGCGCCTTTGCCGATGTACTCCCAAATGTCTGCCGTGGTCATGTTTTCGGCCTTTTTCAAAAACAGGTGGTGGGCGCCTATTTCCAGCGAACGCACGGCTTTAAGCAGGCTTTCTTCAAAATTCCTGCCCACGCTCATTACCTCTCCGGTGGCTTTCATCTGAGTGGACAGACTGTTGCTGGCAAGGGTGAACTTGTCAAACGGAAAGCGCGGCATTTTGGTGACGACATAGTCAAGCGCCGGTTCGAAACTCGCGGGCGTGTTGGCAAGCTTGATTTCGTCAAGACTCATGCCCACGGCGATTTTTGCCGATACCCTCGCAATGGGAAAGCCGCTCGCCTTGCTCGCCAGCGCCGACGAACGCGACACACGCGGATTGACCTCTATCACATAGTACCGGAAAGAATGGGGGTCAAGCGCAAACTGAACGTTGCATCCGCCCTCTATTTTTAACGCGCGGATGATTTTAAGGGCGCTGTTACGCAGCATCTGATATTCCTTATTGGCAAGCGTCTGGCTGGGGCACACGACAATCGAATCGCCCGTATGAACGCCTACGGGGTCGACGTTTTCCATGTTACACACGACTATAGCCGTGTCATTTGCGTCGCGCATGACCTCGTATTCGATTTCCTTAAAGCCCTTTACGCTCTTTTCTATCAGTACTTCGTGCACCGGCGACATTTCCAGCGCGTTTTTCATTATTTCCTTAAAGTCCTCTTCGTCATCGGCAAAACCGCCGCCCGTTCCGCCCAGCGTAAAGGCCGGCCGCAGTACGACGGGATAGCCTATCTCCTTTGCCGCCGCCAGACCTTCTTCCATGGTTTTGGCTATTTTTGAAGGGCACACCGGCTCGCCTATTTCTTCGCACAGCTTTTTAAATAACTCGCGGTCTTCGGCCTTTTCGATGCTGGCGCTGCTTGTGCCGAGCAATTCGACGCGACATTCGCGCAGCACGCCCTTTTTTTCCAGCTGCAACGCAAGATTAAGACCCGTCTGGCCGCCCAGTCCGGGGATAATGGCGTCGGGCCGTTCATAGCGTATTATTTTTGCCGTATATTCGAGTGTAAGCGGCTCCATATATACCTTGTCGGCTATCGACGTGTCGGTCATTATCGTCGCGGGATTGGAATTGCACAGTACGACGTTGTAGCCCTCCTCTTTAAGGGCGAGACACGCCTGCGTGCCCGCATAATCGAACTCGGCCGCTTGTCCTATTACTATCGGGCCGCTGCCTATCACCATTATTTTTTTAATATCGGTTCTCTTTGCCATAATTATTTCCTCATGAGTGCCGTAAATTGGTCAAACAAATATCCGCTGTCTTCCGGTCCCGGTGCGCTTTCGGGGTGGTATTGCACGGTAAAAACCTTATCTTCGTCGCATTTAAGCCCTTCTACAGTATTGTCAAGCAAGTTTATATGCGTTATTTGCAGTTTTGTTCCCTTTACCGATTGGGCGTCGACGGCAAAGCTGTGGTTTTGCGAAGTTATCTCGACCTTGCCCGTCAGCAGATTTTTGACGGGGTGGTTGCCGCCGCGATGTCCGAATTTGAGCTTGTACGTCTCGGCTCCGTAGGCAAGCGCCGTCAGTTGGTGCCCAAGGCATATTCCGAACATCGGAACTTTGCCCTTTATCGCTTTTATCAGCTCTATGACGGGCACGACGTCCTGGGGATCGCCTGGCCCGTTGGACAGAAACACTCCGTCGGGCGACATTTTTAATATTTCGCTTGCCGGCGTATCGTAGGGGAAAACCGTTACGGCACAGCCGCGCGACGACAGCGAACGCAGAATATTATGCTTTATGCCGCAGTCTATTGCCGCCACCTTAAATTCGGGACTACTGCAGGGGAACTGCCACGCTTTTTTGCACGAAACGGTTTTTACGGCGTCTTTTTTGGGGGTAAAGGCTTGTATCCTTTTCACGCCTTCTTCGGCGCTTACGTCGTAGGCGGTTATTATGCCCTTGCGGCTGCCGTAGTCGCGTATGCTGCGCGCAAGTTTTCGCGTATCCACGCCCTCTATCGCCGGGATGCCGCACTTTTTAAGCCAGCACGACAAAGTGTCTTCGCTGCGGAAGTTGGACGGCTGAGGGCAACATTCACCCACCACCAACGCGCCCAGCGACGGCGTAAAAGTCTCGTTGTCGCCGAAATTGACACCGTAATTGCCTATAAGCGGATAGGTCATGACCACCGCCTGATAGGTGTACGACGGGTCCGAAACAATTTCCTGATATCCCACCATGGACGTGTTGAAAACCACTTCCAAAACACGTTCGCCCTCCGCTCCGAAACCGTAACCGGGGTATTCGCTGCCGTCTTCCATTATAAGCTTTCTGTCGAATTCTCTTGCCATACTATCTTTCCTCCGAGCGCCGTAAAGAGGCACTTTCCGTATACCGTCACTCCGTCAAACGGAGTGCTCTTTCCCTTGGAATAAAACTTTTCCGCGTTTATTGTGTAGGGTTCTCCCACATAAAAAGCCGTAAAATCGCCGGTGCTGCGCGGCAGTCCGAATCGTCTCAGCGGATTAAAACACATGAGATCGCACAGTTTTTCCGCCGTAATGACGCCGGTGCGCACTAAAAACGTGTACAGCACCGGGAAGGCACATTCCAGCCCCGTTACGCCAAAGGCGCTGTCCTTTAGACCGCGGCTTTTTTCTTCCGCCGAATGGGGCGCGTGATCGGTGGCTATCATGTCTATCGTTCCGTCCAGCAGCCCCTCTATAAGGGCGTCGCGATCGCTTTTTGAGCGCAGCGGCGGATTCATCTTAAAGCGTCCGTCCTCCTTTATATCCCGGTCGGAAAGCAGCAGATAGTGGGGAGCGGTTTCGCATGTCACGTCCACTCCTTCGCGCTTGGCCTGTCGTATAAGGCTGACGCTCTCCTTCGCGGAAATGTGGCAGACGTGGTACTTTGCGCCCGTAGCGCGGCACAGCTTTAAGTCGCGCTCTATCTGGGCGTATTCGCTTTTAGACGAGATGCCCTTGTGACCGTGCGAGCGGGCATACTCTCCGTCGTGAATGTACCCGCCGCA
>USEG01000113.1 GCA_900553555.1 uncultured Clostridia bacterium | reverse complement strand
CCCAATATGTACGGCGACGAAGCCTCGCACATACACGATTTTACCGAGATATATGTCAACATAAGCGGCGAAACCGAATTTATCGTGGGCGACAACGTCTATTCCGTGGGGCATGGCGACGCGGTAATTTCCCCCGCCGACACCTTTCATCACTGCGTTTTAAAGAGCAGCGGCGTGCACGAGCGTTTTTTTCTGTGGCTCGACGCGGGACGCTTTCCCGTCGGCAGTAATTTTATGCGCGGCGGAGCGGTGGTGCTGCCTTCCGATAAAAGGCTGCGGCTTATCGATGACTTTTACGCCCTTGCCCGCGAACGCGACAGCGCAATATTGTCGAACGCCGCCGTCAGCGCGTTTTTCGACATTCTCGCCACATTGGAAGCCGCTGGCGGCAATATTGCTGCGCCCTCAAAACTGCCGCCGCTTTTAAGCGTCATTACGCAGTACATAAACGAGTTTTACGGCGGTGATTGCAGCGAACGCGCACTCTGCGAAAGATTTTTTGTCAGCCGCAGCACGCTTTGCCGCATATTCCGCAAAAACCTGGGCGTTACGCCGTCGCGCTATGTCGAAACACGGCGCCTAAGCGAGGCCAAACGTCTTTTGGAAAAGGGCGAATCGGTGCAAAACGTGTGTTTTTCATGCGGGTTCGGCAATTATTCGCATTTTATTGCGCTGTTCAAGCGTCGGTTTGGCGTGACGCCGTACCGCTACGGCAAGGCCGAGCGCCGGTAAAGAGCAAGAGCCCTTTCTGCCGCGCGGGAAAACAATGACGGCATAGGCCGTTTTATAGACAACGGCAAAGATGCGTTTGTCCGCCGCCCGCATAAAAGCCGTATAAAAAATATAAAGTTTTACGCATAAGAGCGGTCGAAAATTCCTTTGACTTTTGTCCGCCGCCCGTTTTTACTATAAGCCGAAAGTACGCGATAAACGCTTGACACAAACAAACCTCAATGCTAAAATATAGCGCGGAGGTCAAACTTCTTATGATATTCGGAAAGCATATCAATAAATATTATCTAAAATATCTGTGGATGCTGCTTATAGGCCTGGTCGCACTGGTGGCGGTCGACTATTTTCAGCTCCTTATTCCCGAATATCTCCGTACGGTGCTAAACGGAATAAATACGGGCGAAGTAATAATAGACGGGCAGACTACGCCGTTTACGATGGAGACGCTGCTTACGCACGTTTGTTTTCCGCTGCTGATTGTCGTCGCGATAATAGTCATCGGCAGATTTGCATGGAGAATGTGTTTCCTGGGTTCGGCGGTCAAAGTGGAATCGGAAATGCGCAGCGAAATGTTTGACAGAGCGCGTTTTCTGTCGCCGCATTTTTACCGCGAAAACAAAGTGGGAACGCTCATGGCGCTGTTTACCAACGATCTCGAAACCATTCAGGAAAGTTTCGGATGGGGCGTCATGATGTTTTTCGACGCGGTATTTTTGGGCAGTCTTGCAATCGTCAAGATGTGGCGAATGAATTATGTTCTGACGCTTTACTGCATGCTTCCCATGATATTTTTATTTGTGGTCAGCGCCATTGTGGGACATTTTGAAATGAAAAAGTGGGACAAGCGCCAGATGGAGTTTTCCAAGCTGACGGACAGCGCGCAGGAAAGTTTTTCCGGGCTTGCGGTAATCAAAGCTTTCGTAAGGGAGCTGAAACAGCTGCTGACTTTCGGAAAAATATGCAAGGAGAACGAACAGGTCAATGTCGAATACACCCGAATCCGCTCCGTTTTGGAAATTTTCATTACGTTATTTGTGCAATCGGTAATGTGCATAATATTAGGTTACGGCGGATACGTGGTGTGGCACGGCGGCTTTAACTCGGGACAGCTCATCGAATTTATCGGCTATTTCGACGCGGTTATCTGGCCCATT
Source organism: uncultured Clostridia bacterium (assembly GCA_900553555.1). GTDB lineage: Bacteria > Bacillota > Clostridia > Christensenellales > Pumilibacteraceae > Neoclostridium > Neoclostridium roslinense. The sequence goes on along the minus strand of USEG01000113.1, from coordinate 1,828 downwards.
ATGGCTGTTTCACAGCTCATAGATATGCGTGCCCGCGGCACGGCGTCGTTAAAACGCATAAGCAATCTTCTGGATACTCAGCCGGAAATTACCGACTCTCCCGACGTTTTGCCCATTGACAAAATAGAGGGGGAAATCGAATTTAAAAATCTCTCGTTCCGCTATCCCGACGGAGAAAGCGACGAGCTGAAAGACATATCCTTGCATATAGCAAAAGGCGAACATGTGGGCATAATCGGCAGGACGGGAGCGGGAAAGACGACGCTTGTCAATCTTATAATGCGCGCTTTCAACGCGCCGCGGGGAACGCTGTTTATAGACGGACACGATATCGGCGAAATTCCGTTAAAAACGCTGCGTAACGGCATAGCTTATGTGCCGCAGGATAATTTTCTGTTCAGCGATACCGTAAAAAACAATATAGCTTTTTCGGTAGAAGAAGAAAACGAAGTATCGCTGGAAAAAGTGCGACGTGCGGCGGCATGCGCTTTGGTTGCAAGCGATGTCGAAGAATTTTCCGACCGCTACGAAACCAAGCTCGGCGAACGCGGCGTCACCGTTTCGGGCGGTCAGAAACAGCGTATTTCCATTGCGAGAGCGCTCATGAAAGACGCGCCGATACTTATTCTGGACGATTCTCTGTCGGCGGTGGATACCGATACCGAAAAATCAATACTCGATAATCTCGCTCAGGTTCGTAAAGACAAAACAACCCTGCTAATTGCGCACCGAGTTTCGGCGGTAGAGAGAATGGATAAGATAATATTTTTGGAAAACGGGTCGATAAAGGCGGCGGGAACGCATAGCCAGCTTATGGAATCTTCGCGTGAATATGCCCGTCTGGTCGCTTTACAGCAACTTGAAGAGGACAGGGAGGCGGATAATGAATAACAATTTACTCGCGGTTTCCGTTTACGAAGCTACTCCTATACTTATTGTAGGCGCGATTTTGGGAATAATATCGGCAGTGTTTATCGTGGCGGCGGTTGTTGTAAAAGACAACAAAGACAAGTTTGTGCGTTCTGTTAAAGACGGGGCGCTTCTCAAAAGGCTGTGGAGTTATGCCGCCGGCAACAAATGGCATTTTATAGTCGCCGGGATTTTCATGATTTTTTCGGTTATGTACGATATACTTTCTCCGCTGATAGTGGGGCGTATCGAATCGGTTATATCAGGTAAATTTCAGTTAAGCGAATTGTGGCGGTATATAATACTTTACGGCGCAATGCTTATAGTTTCGCTTATAAGCGCGTATTTTCAGGCGATAATACTGCAAAAGACGGGGCAGCGTATAATCACCCGTTTACGTTGCGACTTATTCGATCATATCGAACATCTGTCGCACGCTCAGCTGAACGAAATACCCGTGGGAAAACTGGTTACGCGCGTCAGCAACGATACCGAAGCCATCTCCCGTCTGTTTACCGACATAATAATCATGCTTGCGAAAAACAGCATAATCATAGCGGGCGTAATAATTGCCATGATGTTGTGCAACTACACGCTGACGCTTATGATATTGTGTTTTGCTCCGTTTATAGTGTTGTTCACGCTTGTTTTCCGCAAATTTTCACGGCGAGCGCACCGTAGCGTAAAGGACGGAACAACCGACATCAATACTTTTTTGTCCGAAAATCTTTCCGGTATGCAGATAATACAGATATTTAACCGCGAAGAACGCAAAATGCATCAGTTTACCGAACTTAACGATAAGCTTGACAATGCCAAATTACGCGAAATTATAGTGTTTGCGATATTCCGTCCGCTTGTGTATATGCTGTATATCTCGTCGGTGCTGTGTCTACTGTACCTGTGCGGGACGGGCGCG
>USEG01000112.1 GCA_900553555.1 uncultured Clostridia bacterium | reverse complement strand
AAAGAGTGAATGAAGAGAGATCTTTGGGCAGTACGATGCGGATTCTATCGGGAGAATTTTCGTAAGCTATTTCGAAGTACCGGTTTTTGTCTTCCATTTTCATATATGTGTGGTAGTAGGAGTAGACGAACAGGTTTTTCCTGTCGGCGACGTATAATTTGCCCATTTCGGCGTATTCTATTCCGTCTGACGCCTCCCCGTCTTCGCCTTGCTTTGCCTGCTCGATATAGCCGAGCGCCTTTTCTTCGCTAACCCGGCCGCGATAATTTTCGCCGTAGACAACGGTTTTTATCGCTCGGAAATCGTATGTTGTTTTATCGAAATAATTGTACAGGCAATATCCCGTTACAAAGCCGTCTTTTTCGAATATAATCGAAAAGTAAAAGTCGTGGTCCTTGTTGTAAGAGGGAGTGCCTTTGTGGTCGAAAATTATGGGATCCGTTGTGTCAAAGAGCAGTATGTAGGTCTCTTCTGCATCGTCGGCGCTTACCGTAAAGGGAGACGTAGCCTTTTCGGCGTTGCTGCCGGGATAACCGTCGGACGAAAAAGTAGCGTCGGTTTGCGGAGTAAGAAAGGTAAGTCCGTTGCTATAGTACACTTTGGCGCTTATTCCTTCGGACAAAGTTACTCTCGCCGCAACACATGAGCGTCCCGAGCTAAGGGAACTTGTAACAACAAAAATCCCGGCCGATAAATGGAGAGATCCGTCGTTATATTCGGCTATTTCGGTAGTGTTTTCCAGGTTGCTTACGGAAAATCCGACGGCTTGGCTGCAGTGGTTATAGCTCTGCGAAACAATCTGAATTTCCGAATCCGCATCGCCCATAATTTTTTCCGCCTCTTCTTTCGTGGCGGCGTTTTGTATTTTTTCTACGGTATCTTTTTGTATAGTACTAAGATAATATTCGTAATATTCGGGCGAGGGAAAGGAGTCGTCGTATTGTACGGCAAACGTTTCTTCTATAGCTTGATTGAAAAATTCAATTTGCTGCTGCTTAAATTCGCGCAGTTCTTTGGATTCCTTGGATTCGCAGCCGGCGGCAACAAAAAAGCACGTCATCGCCAGTAGCGTCGTCAACAAAATACATACAAACTTTTTCATTTTCATTATATATTACCCCCTAATATTATAAGTATATACCAAAGCTTTTTATAGTTTGTTTGTGCATTGTCATTTCCTCCTATATATTGATTTATTTTTGTATTTTAATTATATCATAAAAAAAACGAAAATCAATAGCAAATTAAAAATATTTTCAAAAAACCGTAATTTTTTTTCGAGCGGCAGCGTAAAACCGCCGTGGAGAACGTATATAGCGCCCAAAAAGCCGTAAGTCATTAATAAAAGGCGGGGAGCGGCGCTTACACGAAAGCGGCAAACAGATAGGAATAAAGACAGGGCGCGCGGAAGAATTTAAAAGGTTCGAGGACTTTTACGGGGCGGTGCTGTCGCAATGGAGCTATCTTATAGAGACGGCGTTGTCGATAGCCGCCGACTTTGAAAGGTTTTTCGCGTTTGTGAACCCCTCTTCGCTATATAGCGCCACGGTGGAAACCAGCCTTAAAAACGCTGCCGACGGCTACCAGGGCGGCGTTAAGTTTAACAACAGCTCGGTCTTAAACTGCGCTTTTGCCAGCATGGTTAATTGCGTCATGGCGGTAAAAAAATTTGTTTACGACAACGCCGGGACAACGCTTCCCGAGCTGTGCGACGCACTTAAAAACAATTGGAAAGGGTACGAGAGCTTACAGGCGGAAATTCGCGCCTGTCCGTATAAGTACGGCAACGGCGAGCGCGAAACCGATCTTTACGCCGCTATGTTGGCGAGATATTTTGCCAACAAAGTAAACAACCGTCCCAACGCCCGCGGCGGCGTATATAAGGCGTTTATGCATTCCGCCATGATGTTTGTGTGGCAGGGAAAAAAGACGCCGGCAACGCCCGACGGTAGAAACAGCGGCGACGAACTCTCCAAAAACGCTTCGCCTTCTCCCAGGACTGATAAACAAGGCGCAACGGCGCTGATTCATTCGGCGGCGGGACTTATTCCGGCATTGTATCCGGAAGGCTTTTGCGTAGACCTTATGCTGCATCCGTCGGCGGTGTCGGGCTTCGACGGCTTTATCGCCATGAAAGCGCTGCTGGATACGTATATGGAACATGACGGAATGGCCATTCAGATGAATGTTTTCAACGCGGAAACACTCAAAGACGCGCAAAAACACCCGGAAAAATATAAAAATCTGCAAGTGCGCGTGTGCGGTTGGAATGTCCTTTGGAATCATCTAAGCAAGGCCGAACAGGACGCGTATATCATTCGTGCCGAGGCGGAACGATGAACGATATGTCTTGTAAAGGGAAAAACGCCGATGCGCTTACCGCACCGATTTTCGAAATCAAACGCTTTGCCGTTCACGACGGCGACGGCATACGCACGACGGTGTTTTTTAAGGGATGTCCCATGAAATGTATTTGGTGCCATAACCCGGAGGGACTTTCCGCCTTGCCTCAGCTCGCCTACTATGAGAACAGCTGCGTATCGTGTCTGCGATGCGTATCCGTCTGCCCGAATAGCGCTCACACGGGAGTAAAAGGCGTGCATTTTTTCGACAGGAGCAAGTGCGTCGTATGCGGCGAGTGCGCAAAAAGCTGCCTTAGCGGCGCATTGGAGCTTTACGGTAAAACCGTAACAGTAAAGCAGTTGCTGCCCGTTGTTTGCGAGGACGCCGACTTTTACCGAAATTCGGGCGGAGGAGTGACGCTGTCGGGCGGGGAATGTCTTCTGTACGCCGATTTTTGCCGGCAGCTGCTTAGAAAATTAAAACAGCGCGGAATAAACACGGCTGTGGACACCTGCGGATATGTCCCGAAAAGCGCGTTTGATGCCGTCATGCCGTATACCGACGTTTTTTTATACGACGTTAAAGCCGTAGATGAAGATGTTCATATACGCTGCACCGGCAGGTCTAACCGGCTCATATTGGACAATCTCATGTATATCGACAGCAAAGGGTGCGGCATCGAGGTGCGCGTTCCGTTTGTGCCGGGATACAACGACCGCCAGATGCAAAAAACGGCGCTGTTTCTCAGTCGGCTTAAAAACATCAAAAAAGTGCGGTTGCTGCCGTACCACAATTACGCCGGCTCCAAATATGCCGCGCTCGATATGCCCGTCGCTCTCCCCGCGCGTCTGCCGTCCGATAAAGAAATGGCCGCAGCCCGCGCGCTTATGCGTTCGTACGCACTGCCTGTAGCGGAGTAGGCGGAGCGCAGCCCGCAAAGCGCATGCAAGAGTACTTTTTTTGCCGCGTCCCTATTACACCGTGTGCAAATTATCACATGTTAAAGTGCGGCAGCACAAGCGCTGCAAAATTGCCCGCATGCGAAGAAAAATTATAACGTAATAATAAAAAAATATCGCCGTAGGCGTATTGCGCATCGCAGGCGGTATTTTTGTTCAAAGCGGCTTGCTTCCGCGTTGCGCGGCAATCGGAGTGTACCGGTTTTTAAAACGGCGCGGATATGTGCTTGCCGCGGTCGGGAACGGTGATGCAGTCGAATCCCGCTTTTTTCAGCGCTTCGACGACGAGTCCGCGTTTGCGGATAATGGTGTCGGGTCCGTGCGAGTCCGACGCGAACGACACTTTTCTGCCGCCCAGCGCGTAGTAGCGTGCAAGCACGTCTTCGCCGAGCAGATAGTCGCCCGCGCTGCGC
>USEG01000111.1 GCA_900553555.1 uncultured Clostridia bacterium | reverse complement strand
TGGAACAGTGCCGCGAAATCGTGCACAAGTTTAATAGCGTTTACGGCGAAACGCTGGTCGAACCGCAGATAATTCTGCCGCAAAACGCCGCCTGCGCGCGCCTTCCCGGTTTGGACGGCAAGGCCAAGATGAGCAAATCTTTGGGAAACTGCATCTTCTTGTCGGATACGCCCGAAGAAATTAACAAAAAAGTAATGAGCATGTACACCGACCCCGACCACATCCGCGTCGAAGACCCCGGCAAGGTGGAAGGCAATCCCGTGTTTACCTATATAGACGCCTTTGCAACCGGCGAGCACTTCAAAATGTTTTTGCCCGAGTACGAAAACGCCGAACAGCTGAAAGCACACTACAAGCGGGGCGGCTTGGGCGACGTAAAAATAAAAAAGTTTTTGAGCAAAGTGCTCCGGGACGTTCTCGCGCCCGTTTACAGCCGCCGCGAGCAGTGGCAGGCACGCATGCCGGAAGTGTTTGAGATACTAAAAAAAGGAACGCTGGCCGCACGCAAAAAAGCCGCCTCTACGCTGGCCGCCGTGCGCAAAGCCATGAAAATCGACTACTTCGACTGACCGCCGCAAAAAAGTTATCCGCGCCATCGCGCCCCCGTGATTTTTCCGGAGAGAAAAAGCGACACAAACCGACAAAATCGTACAAAAATACAAATTTTTCTTATCAGAACCGTCAAACATAAAATGACGGTTCTTTTATTTAATTTTAACATAAAACGCGACTTTTTCTCTCTTATTTGACAAATTCATACTTTTTTCTTCGAAAAACTACATAATAAGTAAACGCCCTCGCAACCGACGTTGTTGCGATAATTATAGCTAAAATGCTACAATATACATGATAAAAAATCAAGTTCCGATTTAATTTTCATGCTTACGGAGGGCATAATGAAAAACACAATTCTCATCGCGGACGACAACCCAGAATTTGTCGAACAACTAAAACAGGTTTTTGCGGACAGCCGGCAGTTTGAAGTGTGCGCGGTTGCCTACGACGGCGAAGAGGCCGAAAAACTTTACGCCGAATTAAAGCCGGATATCACTCTTTTGGACCTGGTGATGCCCAAAAAAGACGGCTTCGGTTTTTTGCAGAGCATTACTAAAGGCAGCGGCAAAATCATAGTTTTATCGGCGCTGAGCAAGGACATTTTCGTATCTAAGGCCATGTCGCTGGGGGCGGACTATTATATGCGCAAGCCCTGCTCCTTCAAAGAACTCAAAGTGCGCGCCAAGGAATTGCTGGACGGCGACAGACCCAAGGTTTCGGCAAACAGGTACAGCCGCGAAATGGACGAACGCATCTCCAATATCTTTATTACCGTCGGTATTCCCGCGCACATAAAAGGCTATCAGTTTTTGCGCGAGGCAATAAAAATGGCGGTGGAAAATCCCGACATCATCAACTCGATAACAAAACGTCTCTATCCGGAAGTGGCAAAACGCTTTTCCACCAGCCCTTCCAAAGTCGAACGCGCCATACGCCACGCGATAGAAGTCGCATGGAACCGCGGCAAAATCGAAAACATAAACTCGCTGTTCGGCGTAAAAGTTTACGGTCACAACGAAAAGCCCACAAACGGCGAATTTATAGCTCTCGTCGCCGACAAGATGATTCTCGAAAGCGTATAGCGGCACAATCTTTTTTCATATTACTCCTTCTATAAGAAAAAAGCGGAGCAAATTGCGCGCCGCCTTTTTCTTTTCCTTCCCTAATGCTTATATTTTATTGCCGTCCGGTGTTTTAACGCGTAAACGGCGGAGTTTTATACAAAATTCTTGTTTTTTTGCGGGGATTTTTTGGACAAAAGCCGCTTTATACTCTCAGCGTAACGGCGATTTTGGACAAATAAATGTCGTTGCGGCGGCTTAGCCAGCTGCGGCCGTAATCCAGCGCGTTTTCCCACGCGTTTTGGTCGCTGCCCTGCGCCCAGAACGTTATGTTGTATCCGATGAGTCCGCGCACCGATGCCGCCAGCTCGTCCAGCGTCTTTAAGGTGTTTTCGGGCGACAGCGACGTTTCGGTCAGCTGCACGGCTCTATTGTAAAACCGCTGCCTGAAAGCCGCGTTTTCCATGGCCCGCGCGAACATATTGTACGACATAAACGAATACGGCGCCGACGCGTCCAACAAATTGGAATACTGCCCGTTTAACGACAGGTCGTTTTGCATGCCCATGTCGAGATCGTGCAGCGCAAACCTCAGCTTTCCGTCGGTATAAGCGTTGCCCTCCTCGGGCGACGCGGCGCGCCACAAGCGGTGATTGTTTCTGTTGCCCACGCAGTCCCAGTTGCCGCACCACGACTGAATTATAAAGTAATCGATAAAGCTTTGTTCGTCAATATCGGCCTTCATTGTCACGCCGTCGTCGGCAAAATTGTTGGCGGGATTGTCGAGAAAGGCGTTCATTTCGTTTATAAAAGCGGTCGCCTCTTCTTCGTTACCGTCGGAAACGTCGTACGAGCCGCCCACATAGTCGAAGTACTGCACGTTGTCCTTTTCCACGTCGTAGTTGTAGTGGAAATACACGTCCGAATAGTGTTCGCGCAGATAGTACATGCCCCAGAATTCGCCGTTGAGGTACACTATCGCGGGTCTTGCCGCCGCCGTCGCCACGTTTGCGTCCTGCGCCACCAGCTGCAAAAAGGCGTCGTTAAAGCGCATATACGACTCGTATGTCGAGCCGCCGTTCCACAGCCGGAACCGCGTAAACTCGTCCAGCGTCTGTCCGCTCCCGCGCTTTTTTCTGTCGCCGAAAATCGTGTGTTTTACGGGCGTTTGCTTGTTGCCGTACTCGTCTTTGTTGAAGTTGATATGCAGCGTGCGCTGGGGACGTCCCCGCGACCATCCGCCGCCCACTTTTACCTGCGTATTTATTTCAAAGCCCGTGCCGTCCGTGTCGAAAAATTCCAAATTGGCGCGTATGGTTATTTCGTTGGGTGTGTTGGTATAGGGTATGTAGACGTTGTTGTACAGCGACCGCCCCTGCCCGTCGGGTATTCCGTCAAACCACAGCTCGGACGGCGCGGTAAGCGATATCACCGGCACGTCCGATATGTCGTCGTTGTCCCATATTATATACGAAGAGACGGATTGCTCGACTATTTCGCCGTCAAAGACCACCGCCACGTTAAAGACATACGCCCGGTTTATAAGGCGGTAACGCTTTTGGTTTTGTATCTGCGAAACATACGATGACGAATAGTCTTTGCTCGTGCCTGCCCAAGTGAGAGCCGCGTCCACCTGCCGCATAAGCGTATAGTCGGAAAGTTCGCCCTTTCTTTCGACGAGATACAGCGGCTGCGTCCACAAAACCGCGTTGTCGAGAGCGTCCCGAACGGGCTCGCAATCCCGGTTAAAGTATATTTCCGCTCCTTCAAGCGGCGTAAAAAAGTCCAGCTTTTGCGCGGAAGTATATCTGCCGGCGGCAATAGTGGCAAACAGATATTCTCCCACTTTTACATATCCTTCCGGCACGTCTCCCCCTTCAAACACCACGGTAACGGTAAAATCGGCATATACCCCCAGGCTCTCTGCGCGGCACCGCACCGTAGATACGCCCGGCTTTATCGCGTTTATCATTATGCCGCTTACGGCGACATATTCCTCGCCCGACAAAATCTCCAGGCTGTAACGCACGCCCGCGCGGTCGGGCAGCAAAACGGGCTCGATAACGGCGCTTTTGCCGGCGATAAGGCGCATATCGTCCACCGCCA
>USEG01000110.1 GCA_900553555.1 uncultured Clostridia bacterium | reverse complement strand
AGAAAACGCCCTAAGGCAGGCCGAACTCAATAAACAGAGGGCAAACGCCGCCGAAAAAAGCGCGGATAACGGTGCTTTACCGGACACCGCATCGGGTGACGAGACAAGCGGTACAACCGGGTCAAGCGCACCGACGCAAGAGGGAAAAGACCAAAACGGCGGAGCGGAATAGCTATTGCGTTTTTTGTCCGCTGCCTCGAACAAGGCATATTACGCCTGCCGCCGACAAAATTATCGCAAACGCCAAAAACCACAGCGAAAAGCCGTTAAGCGCGGACAGCGCCAGCATAAGGCCGCCGAAGGAAAAAAAGCGGCCGGCGTTGTTTTTGCGGAAAGAGACGTCTAAAGCTGCGGTAAGCTTTTTTGAAAGCGGAGTTTTTTCGCCCTCGGGCAGTGCCCCCAATTTATCCAAAAGAGGGGCAAACTGCGAGAAGGTGACTATGCTTAGGTTTTTTCCCGCCGCTTTGGCGTGCATTACGGCGTTTTTTTCCGCGGCGGATACCACCAGTATAGTGGGACGCGAAAATGCCGAGGAAAGCGCTGCCGCGTGGTTGGCGCTTATCGGGTCGGGGCGCAGCAAAAACATCACTCTGAAGCGCTCAAAGTCGATAAACGGGCCGCAAAGCGAACAGTCGTAACGCTGCGAAAAAAACGAAAAAAGCTTTTCGGCGTTTTGACGGGGCGAGCGGTAGATAAAACGAGACAGGTAGGCGTCGTAATTTTTGCAGCGTTTGTCCGTCCGTACGATGTGCCGCCATAATGCTCCGCCCGCGAACGCCAGCGCAAGCGACGCAGCAACCGCCGTCATAGCGTCCATGTCCGACAGCGACATAAAAAAATATGCCGTCACGAAAATTATCACAGCGCTTATCGCGCCGTCGAAAAATTGTTGAATTTTTGTATCCATAACAAAATTATCGCCTAAAAAAGCATACGGAATACTTTATGAAAACAGAAATATTGTTACCAACCGAAGAAAATTACGAAAAATGCGGACAGCTCATACGCTCCGGGCAGTTGGTCGCCTTCCCTACGGAGACGGTTTACGGGCTGGGCGCCAACGCTTTGGATCTGGACGCCGTGGGCAAAGTCTACGCTGCAAAGGGTCGTCCGAGCGACAATCCGCTGATAGTGCACATCGCCTCGCCGGACGATATAGGCAAAGTGGCGCTTTACGTCCCCGATAAGGCCAAGGCCGTAATAGAAAAATTCATGCCGGGCAGCGTCACCGTCGTCATGCCCAAACGCCCCGAAATTCCCGATTGCGTGACGGGCGGACTAAACACGGTGGCCGTGCGTATTCCGTCGCATCCGGTCGCGCTGCGGTTTTTACAAGCGTGCCGAGTGCCGGTGTGCGCGCCTTCCGCCAACACAAGCACGCGGCCCAGCCCTACGTGCGCCATGCATGTGTACGACGATCTTAACGGTAAGATAGCGGCCATACTCGACGGCGGAAACTGCGATGTGGGTGTGGAGTCGACGGTAATAGACTTTGTGGGAGCCCGGCCGCGTCTGCTGCGGGCAGGCGGTACTCCTGTGGAAGAGCTGGAAAAGGTTACGGGTCCGATATGCCGCGAAGTAAAGAGCGACCGTCCGCTTTGCCCCGGAATGAAGTACAAGCACTATGCCCCTGCGGCTAAGGTCACGGTGGTGCTTCCGGGCGGCGACCAGCAGCAAAAGGCGGCGGCGCTTTACGACAGTCTTACCGCTCAAGGCAAAAAGACGGTGATACTCGCCCTGTCGGAGCACATAGGACAATATGCGGACAGACAAACCATAGACGTGGGCAAAAACAGCCGCGAATATGCGCACAATTTGTTTGCCGCGTTAAGACTGTGCGACAAAAGAGAGTACGACGCGGCCATTGCCGAAGGCGTGGACGAAAGCGGATACGGATTGTCGGTCATGAACCGCGTATGCAAGTCCGCCGGCGGCGACGTAATATAAAATCGTTTATAATATAGCAATAAAAAACAGGAGAAAAATCATGAAAATAGCTATTGCGTGCGACCATGCGGGTCCGTCGTTAAAGGCCAAAGTGGTCGCGCATCTCAAAGACAAGGGCATCGAAGTGGCAGATTTCGGCACCGACGACACCCGTCCCGTCGATTATCCCGACTATGCCCTGAAAGTGGCGCAGGCGGTGGCGTCGGGACAAGCGGATCTCGGCATACTTATATGCGGCACGGGCATAGGAATGAGTATATGCGCAAACAAAGTCAAAGGAATACGCTGCGCTCTTTGCTCGGATACTTTTTCGGCGCACGCCACGCGTCAGCACAACGACGCCAACGTGCTGGCTTTCGGAGAGCGCGTGGTGGGAGAAGGACTGGCGCTCGACATAGTGGACGCTTTTGTGGATACCGGTTTTTCGGGTGCGGAGCGTCACCGGGCAAGAATTGATAAAATTACCGCTATTGAAGAAAAATATTTCAAATAATGGCGTTAAAACGCGCGTTTTGTTCAAAAAACGTTTGATTTGCCGTAAAAAGTGTGATATAATAAAACCGACCGAACGTAATCAAGGTGCGTTTGGACTTTTTAGCGCAAAAATTTTATAAAGGAGATAAAATCAATAATGGCACACAAGTATGTTTATTTGTTTACCGAAGGCAACGCGAAGATGCGTGAATTGCTGGGCGGCAAAGGCGCAAACCTTGCCGAGATGACCAACATCGGGCTTCCCGTTCCCCAAGGTTTTACAATTTCCACCGAGGCTTGCACCAAGTATTATGAAGACGGAAAGCAAATCAATCCCGAAATTCAGGCGCAGATCATTGAATACATCGAAAAGATGGAAAAGATCACCGGCAAAAAATTCGGCGATCTCGAAAATCCGCTGCTGGTTTCCGTCAGATCGGGAGCGAGAGCATCCATGCCGGGTATGATGGACACCATTCTCAACCTCGGTCTCAACGAAGATGTCGTTGAAGTTCTCGCCAAAAAATCCGGCAACCCCAGATGGGCTTGGGACTGTTACAGAAGATTTATACAGATGTTCTCCGACGTCGTCATGGAAGTGGGAAAGAAGTACTTCGAAAAACTCATCGACGAGATGAAGGAAAAGAAGGGCGTTACGTTTGACGTAGACCTTACCGCCGACGACCTTAAAGAACTTGCAATGCAGTTTAAGGCGGAGTACAAGTCTAAAATAGGAAAAGACTTCCCCTCCGATCCCAAGGAACAGCTGTTCGAAGCAATAAAAGCCGTGTTCAGAAGCTGGGACAACCCCCGTGCCAACGTTTACAGAATGGACCACGACATTCCGTACAGCTGGGGCACAGCCGTCAACGTACAGATGATGGCGTTCGGCAACATGGGCAACGACTGCGGCACCGGCGTTGCGTTTACGCGTAACCCCGCCACCGGCGAAGCTCATGGGCGAGTTCCTTACCAATGCACAGGGCGAAGACGTCGTTGCAGGCGTTCGCACCCCCATGCCCATTTCGAAGATGAAGGAAATTATGCCCGACGTTTACAACCAGTTCCTGGACGTTTGCAAGACGTTGGAAAAGCATTACAGAGACATGCAGGATATGGAATTTACCATCGAACAGGGCAGGCTGTATATGCTTCAGACCAGAAACGGCAAGCGTACCGCCGCCGCTGCAATAAGAATTGCCTGCGACCTTATCGACGAGGGCATGATAAACGAAAAGGAAGCGCTGCTGCAAATTGACGCAAAGTCGCTGGACATGCTGTTGCATCCCACATTTGACGCCGCCGCGCTCACAGCTGCCG
>USEG01000109.1 GCA_900553555.1 uncultured Clostridia bacterium | reverse complement strand
GCGGGCGCGGAATAATCAGCCTCGGCGCCGTCGCCGCCGCTGCGGGCTGCGGGCAGAGCAAAGACTTCGTTAATGCGTTTTGCGCTGGCGGACGCGCGGGAGAAGGAAACGACGAGATTGGCAAGCACCGTAAGGGCGAGCATTATCTGCGTAAGATAGTTTACGAGCGCTATTATCTGTCCTTGTTTTAAAGCGCTGTAATATACTTCTTTTCCGCCCAGCCACAGGATGAGAATTATGGCTACGTTTATTATTACATAGGTCGCGGGATTGGTGAAGTTGCTTATTTTACCGATGGAAACGGAAATTTTCGTCAGCTTGTCGTTTTTTGCGTAAAATTCTTCTTTTTCGCGACGGCTGCGCGAAAAGGCCCTTATAACGCGCGTTCCGCTAAGATTTTCACGCACCGACAGTGCCACGTCGTCCAGACGGCTGCGCGCCGTTCCGTACGCGCGGAAGGTGTGCGACATGATGAAATACAGCAGCACCGATATCAAAATCGAGGCGCCAATAAAGACAAGCGAGAGATTGACGTCTATTGTCATCGCCATTATTATGGAGCCTATTACCATAAACGGCGCCCTCGTCACCAATCGGATGAACATCGCCACGCCTTGTTCGCACTGGGTGGTGTCGCCCACAAGTCTCGTCATGAGCGACGGCGCTCCTATTTTGTCTATGTCGGTCTGCGAGAGCGTGTTTATGTGCGAATAAAGGCCGCGCCTTAAATTGGTACCGAATCCCATGGACGCGCGCGAGGCGAAAAACTGCGCTACAAGCGCGAAGCCCAGCCCCACCGCCGCCAGCAGAAACATATATATGCCGTACCTTATAAGAAGCGAATAATCGCCCTGTTCGCCTAGCGGTATGGCCTCGTCGATTATGTCCGCCACGACGAGCGGCACTATTAGTTCGAGTACGGCTTCCACGAGCTTGAAAATAGGGCCCAAAACGGTTTTTATTCTGTATCCTTTCAGATAAGACAGTAGTTTGAACATTTTATACTCCGAAACAAATATCGTTTACTATAATAACACATTATAACTCAAAAGTAAACACATTTTATGTTTGCGCTAAAAACAGATTGACGGGAATAAATAAATTTGTTATACTTAATTCGCGTTTTATCGGAGGCGCGCAGCATGGAAAAGGAAATATTAGATATGTTTTTGCTGCCCGAAGACAATTATGACGTGACTCCTTACGGCAACGGGCATATAAACGCCACCTTTTTGGTGCAGGGAAAGCGCAAGCGGTTTATTTTGCAAAAGATAAACGACGAAATTTTCCGCGACATAGAAGGACTTATGCACAACATAAGCGAGGTGTGCTGCTTTATCGAACAGGTGACGCGCCGCCGCGGCGGGGACGTTGACAAGTGTCTCATGCCGGTAAAGGCGAAAGACGGCAAAAGTTATGTCCGCAGCAACGGCGGATACTGGCGCGTTTACAACTATATCGAAGGCACCGTCGCGATAGAGATGCCGCTAAACGCGCAGCATTTCGGAGAAGGCGGCAGATGTCTTGCCCGGTTTGCGGAGATGCTGTCGTCGTTTGACGCCGGAAAACTCGTCGACGTAATACCCGGGTTTCACGATACGCCCGCCCGCGTCGAAAAACTAAGCCGGTCTTTTGACAGGGACGCTTTCGGACGGAGACAACAGGTTTTGCAGCTGTATGATTTTGCCATGCGCCGCGCTCCGGCTGCGGGAGTAGTGACGGACGGCGTCAAAAAAGCGCTCATTCCCCTTCGCGTTACGCACAACGACACAAAGTTTAACAATATGTTGTTTGACGCGGTGACAAAAAAGCCGGTGGTTGTTATAGACCTTGACACCGTTATGAAGGGCAGCGTGCTATATGATTTCGGCGATGCGGTGCGTATAGGCTGCAACGCTGCGCGGGAAGACGAGCAAGACACGTATAAAGTGCGCTTTCTCAAAGATTATTACGACTGTTTCAAAAGCGCCTATCTGGAAGTGCTGGGCAGTAAATTCACGAAAGAGGAAAAACGCCTGCTGGATTTTTCGGCTATGCTCATGACGTACGAGTGCGGAGTAAGGTTCCTTACCGACTATCTGGACGGCGACGTCTATTTCAGGACGCATTACGACCGGCAGAATTTGTACCGCGCTCGCACCCAGTTCAGACTGGTGGAAGAAATGGAAAAGATTTTTGCCCCGATGACGCAATATGCGTCCGGAGAAGGAGAATAAAAATGGCTTATAAGTATGAAATGCATACACACAACAGCATCTCCAGCAAATGCGGCCGTTTTACGCCGCGCGAGCTGGTGGAGACTTTTGCCCAACAGGGTTATGCCGGCATATTTACCACCGACCACTTTTTTAACGGCAACATAAGGTTCGACATGAAAAACGAGCCGTGGAAATATCGACTCGAAAAGTACTGCGAAGGTTTTCACGCCGTTAAGGCCGAGGGGGATAAATGCGGGCTGGACGTGTTTTTCGGACTGGAATACAGCGTGCAGGCCAGCTATCCCAACAATAACGCCGGCTGCGACTTTCTCGTTTACGGCATAGACGAGAAGTGGCTGGAACAAAACGGCGGCGACGTGGAGACCTGCCCGACAAACGAATATCTCAACCGCATACGGTCCGCCGGCGGCGTCGTAGTTCAGGCGCACCCCTTCCGCATGTCCCGCGATTATATG
This sequence comes from uncultured Clostridia bacterium, assembly GCA_900553555.1. Taxonomy (GTDB): domain Bacteria; phylum Bacillota; class Clostridia; order Christensenellales; family Pumilibacteraceae; genus Neoclostridium; species Neoclostridium roslinense. The sequence continues at coordinate 1,085 of USEG01000109.1, read as the reverse complement.
GAGCACATATGTCTTTTCCCCGACTGCGTCGACGGAGTGGAAGTATTAAACACCAGCCCGTCCACATTGCCGCTTAATATGCTGGCGTCGGTGTACGCCGACCATTTCGGGTTTTTCCACACGGCGGGTTCGGACATACACTGGGGCGACCGCGAACTGCTGGGCGTTACCGAAGTGCCCGAAAAAGCCGTCAGCGACAAGCATTTTCTCCAAATGCTCCGTCAGCGCCGTCAAAAACTTTATATAAAGCCCAATTTTAAATGCAACGGCAAGAGATGGGAGGACTTCGAATGAAGGATCTTAATAAGGAGCTGGAAAAAAAATACGAACGTATGGGCAAATTAAGGGCGGATATAAGCGTTATGCCGCGCCCCTTTACGATAACGATATACACTCTTATCATCATTTCGGTGGTGGGACTGCTGCTGTCGTTTTTGCTGGGCATAACCATCGCCATGTGGGTGGCGGCGGGCAGTTTGCTGGTCGTTATACTCATGTACTTTATAGCGTCGCGCATCTGCCCCGTGCGATATACGGAAGTGATGGTAAAAAGCGAAGGAAAACGGCTTGTTTTTCAGGTGCTCAGCGAAAAAAACGTCATTTTTTCCGACGGGGAATATACGCTCGAATACAAAAACAAGGAAGTAAAGGAGCGCCCTTCCGGCATTATGTATCCCGAGCTCAGCTACGCCGCGCCGCTCAAAGCTCATTATACGCGCACCGAAAGTAAGTCCAACAAGATGTTTTATGTGGGCGACTACACTACGGCGGAGGGCAAAAAAATAGTGTACAAAGTACAAGTCAGCGTAAAATTCGTCGACGGTTTCAGCGCCAACGGCAAAAAAGTGGTGTTCGACTGCATAAACGACAGATCGACGGGGCTGGGCATTCCCGCGGCGCTGGCGGAAGAAATAATAAAACGCGGCACGGTTTTGCCGAAAAACGATATATTTTTAAGTAAGCGCTGATGAATAGGACGCAAAAAACGGGCGCGCGGCTCGGAGATTGTTAACAAGGAGGATTTTATCATGAAAAAAGCAGCGGTATTTCTTGCCGACGGATTTGAAGAAATAGAGGCGCTTACG
>USEG01000108.1 GCA_900553555.1 uncultured Clostridia bacterium | reverse complement strand
CGGCGGGCGAAACGCACATCTGCATGCCCACTTTGCCGGCGCTTATAAAGAAGCGGTCAAGCGTTTTTGCCGAGATATCTATAAAAGTTCTAAACTGTTTTTTCATGCCCACGGGACAGCAACCGCCGTGGATATAACCGGTAAGCGGCAGCAATTGCTTTTGCTTGATCATGGCAACGCTCTTGACGCCGCTTTCTTTTGCCGCCTTTTTAAGGTTGAGATTTTTGTCCACGGGAACCATGAAAACCAGATATTCCAGCGTATCGGCCTGCGTTACCAGCGTTTTAAAAACCAGATTTACGGGCTGATTCAGCATTTGCGCCACCGAACATCCGTCGGTGACCGCGGCGTCGTATTCGCGTACATCGTATTGGATATTTTTGCTGTCCAAAATGCGTAAAGCGTTTGTTTTGTGCATAAAACTCTCCTTTTAATCGTGAATTTTCGGAGCGTGGCCCGTTTTTTCGCGGTAAATGCGATTAAAGTTGCGCACCGACTGAAAGCCCGCGTCCAAAGCCGCCTGCGTCACCGAAACGTTGCCCTGTTCGAGCAGCTTGCAGGCGTAGTCGAATCTGTATTGATTTATAAGGCTGCGGAAATTTATTCCCAGCGCCCGCTGAAAGACGCGCGATATGTGCTGATAATTGTACCCAAGGGCGTCTGCCGTCGATTTTAGCGTAATATCGGCGGTAAAATTATTTTCTATATATCGTATTATTTCGGTCACGATGTCGTATGATTTGGTAACGGGCAGGAAGGAAACGTTTTGTAAAAAGGCGCCGGATATCGCGTACAGCCCCGATTTTATCGAAAATATGTTCTGCGTATTAAGCGGGAAAGAAGGCTTTTGCTGCTCGTCCGATAAAAAGCCGCTGTTTATAAGCGCGTGCTCCACATAACGCTGCACCGCGTCGTCCACACGAAAAGTGGCTATTTCCGGCTTTTGGCTTTGGGAGATGTTTTCCAGCTCGGGTATAAAATCGCCCGAAAAAACCGCGACCCACATTTTAGAGGGCGGCTTGACGGAAAACGAATGTTTTACAAACGGGAACACCATCATATACTGTCCGGCGGAGAAAACAAAAGATTTTTCGTCCACGCAGGCGTCGGCATGTCCGGATGCGCAGTACCACACCTCAAAGCTCTTGTGGAAGTGCATGGAATAAACGGCGTCGTCGTAAAAAAACGCATTATATATTTTTGTTCCGAAAGTATTGTGCGGCTGATGAAACATGATTTTCTCCTTATGCGTATTTTTGTCTATAATTGTACAATAAAAGTCTATAAATTGCAACATTTTGGCGCTATAATTATTACAAAAGGTGATAAATCATGACGGGACGAGTGTTTTCGATAGAAGAATTTTCTATTTTCGACGGGGACGGCATACGAACCACCGTATTTTTAAAAGGCTGTCCTCTCAGATGCGAGTGGTGTCACAGCCCCGAGGGACAGAGCCGCAGAATAGAATATCTTCGTTCGCCCAACGGCTGTCTCGGCTGCGGCAAATGTTTGGACGCGGGCGAGAAGTGGACGGGTCGGCGCGTTTTGTGCGAAAAGAGCGTCGAAGTGTGCCCGCGCAATCTGGTGAGAGTGTCGGGCGATGACTATACGCCCAAGCGCCTGACGGAAAAACTGTTAAAAAACGCCGACATACTCAATGCGGGAGGAGGGGGCGTTACTTTTTCCGGCGGCGAACCATTGATGCAGCACGAATTTTTGTTCGGGATGCTTAAAGCGCTTAAAGGTAAACTAAACCGTGCCGTGCAGACTACGGGCTTTACGGACGGCGATACGTTCGAAAAAATATTGAGCGAAACCGACTTAATGCTGTACGACTTAAAACTTATGGACAGCGCGCTCCACAAAAAATATACGGGCGTTGGCAACGAGCTTATACTGTCCAATTATAAAAGACTTGCCGGCAGCGGCATTAAATTTATCACGCGTGTTCCTCTTATTCCGGGAGTAAGCGACACCGATGACAACCTTGAAGCCTTGTGCGCTTTTCTTGACAGTAACGCAGTAAAGTATGTGGAGCTTTTGCCGTATAACAAGTACGCGGGCAGTAAGTACAAACTGTGCGGAAGGGAATATCGGCCGAGTTTCGATGAAAATCGTGAAATCAATTTCGGCTGGGAAAAATTCAAAAAACACGGCATAAAAGCCGTAAAATTATAGGAGTATAGTACTATGACAGACAGAGCAATGAGATTTTTGGATTTTCATAGGAAAAGAGAATACCGTGCCGACAGACGCGAAATCAATTATCCCGAAATAAATGCGGGAAAATTCAGGCAAAACGCGGTCAATTTTTCGGCTGTGGTAAAAGCCGAGCGGCCTATTTTATACGAGGACGATATTTTCGGTTTCAACCGTTCCGTAAAAAACGTATGCGACTATAATATATATTGTGATTTGACTAATTTCACGCCCGATTACGGCTGGGCTTTGTCGACGGGTTTTGACGCCGTTCGCGCCGAATTGTCGAATAGAATGAATTCGTCCGGCGACGAGAGAAGAGAATTTTTCGCCGCTGCGATAGAGCACATTGACGCCGTGTACGAAATGGTCGACAAATACAGGGCTTACGCCTTTGAAGAGGGAAACGTCGAGTTATATAACGCGCTTGCCACGGTGCCCCGTCTGGCGGCGACCGATTATTACCAGGCGTTGGTGTTTATGAAAATCATGATATATACTTTTCGCGCCTCCCACTTAAACCATGTGACGCTGGGGCGTTTTGATCAGTATATGTATCCGTATTTTCTTCAGTCGCAGAAAAACGGCATGACGAAAGAGCAGCTTACCGAGCTTACCGAACTGTTTTTTATTTCCATAAATCTCGATACCGATTTATATATCGGCGTTCAGCAGGGCGACAACGGTCAAAGCATGGTTTTGGGCGGATGTACAGCGGACAGGGAGGACGTGTACAACCGGCTTAGCGACATAATTATGGACGGCAGTCTCGAGCTGTGTCTTATCGATCCCAAAATAAATCTGCGCGTCAATAAAAACACCCCGCGTGAAAGGTTTGTAAAAGGCACATGTCTGACGCAAAAGGGACTGGGCTTTCCGCAATATTGCAACGACGACGTTGTCATTCCCGGCCTTGTAAAACTGGGATACAGCTATGCAGACGCCTGCGAATATGCCGTTGCCGCCTGCTGGGAATTTATCATCCCCGCCGAAAGCTATGAAATATCCAATATAGTTACCATGAATTTTCCGCTTGCGGTAAGACGAGCGACTATTTGCTCTTTGCCCGCGAGTGATAATTTCGAACAGTTTATGGTAAGCGTCAAGCAGTCGATATTCGACTTTTTTGAAACGCTTAAAGACGAGGCGGCGGCAAAGCGCGTCGAGTATATGAAAAGCCCCAATCCGTTTGCGTCGCTGTTTATCCGCGGTTGCAGACAAAAGAACCTGGATATTACCGAACTGGGAGCGAAGTACAACAACGACGGAGTGCACGGTTTGGGTATAGCGCCCGCGGCAGACGCGCTGGCGGCGATCAAAAAGACGGTTTTTGACGAAAAATCGGTAGACAAGACGCAGCTGGTGCAGGCGCTGGAATGTAATTTTGAAGGCTGTGACGAGCTGCGGTCACGACTGCTTAATTGTCCCAAAATGGGCAATAACGATAAATATGTGGATGAGATTTGCGATGAAATGCTGGATTTTTACGCAGGCATAGTCGACAACGTACCCAACTCCGCCGGAGGAGTGTTCCGGGCGGGCACCGGCGGCTCGATGGACTATATCTATATGTCCGAAAACGTCGGCGCTACGGCGGACGGCAGATTGGCCG
>USEG01000107.1 GCA_900553555.1 uncultured Clostridia bacterium | reverse complement strand
TCGATCAGTCCGCATATACCGGCAGCAATACACAAAAGCGCCGGAACACTCGTTCCTAAATTATTCAGTTCCGTTGCGCCGGCTCCAATCAGTACAATGGCTGCTATAAAATTCATTGCGACGCAGAACATAAACCATTTCATTTTCGTTCTCCAAAAAAAATTTTTATGCCTTCCCGCAACAATAAAAGCCCGGCGATGCCACCGGACTTTTATAAATAGTTGCGTATTTTATTATTTTACGGGTTTAATGCCTTCCGGCTTGACGGCAACCTTGATTTTGTCGTTAATGCTGAGCTTGGGCGTTCCTTCAAACATAGCCGTAATATATCCGTCCATGCCGGAGAGATTGGAGTAAACCACCGTCTTCGAGCCCAGACAGTCGGCGTCGCCTACAAGCAGCGAAACGATAAGATAGGGGTTGGCGGCCATAACCGAATGGTCGATGGTAAATGCGTCGAAATCAATGGAAATTTTCTGCTCGCCGGGAGTAAATCTGTTGTCGGTATCCTCGAACACAAGCTTGGTGTTGCCGAAGGAAACCGAGCATTTAGAGCCGGACTTGCTGACCTTAGCAGTCGCCGTATTTGCGCTGATGGGGCTGTACGCTATCAATGCGTCGCCGCTTTCTATGTCGTAGAACATAAACTTATTGGGGTCGGTGTAATAGGTGATCTTGTCGCCGCTCTGATATTCGTCCGTCAAAGCGTGCTTTGCTATCATATAGCTTGTCTTTCCTTCCACCTTGGTGTAAACGGCGTTGAAACGGGGATACTGGTCGGTAAATTCCACCTCGCCCACGATGGATCCGAAACCTTCCTGAGGTTCGGTAAACAGATAATCGGGGGACACGCCGAGCTTGACTGCGCGGCCGTCTATAATGGTCTTGTCCACAAGACGGGAGAGTACTTTTTCCGGCAGGGCAATGTCGCTGTCGCCGAACTTAACGGCAACGGTTCCGTCTTCACGCGTGTAGATGTTTGCTTCCGTCGTATTGTAAGCAGGCACGCCGATGATGGTAAGCTCAGTCACGGGGTCGAACAAATGAATGTGGTGCGCGTCCACGGCGAGCTTGACGTTTTCGTTGGCCTTCACCTTGGTGCGGGCGTCGATACGGGCGATGGCGTAATCTTCCTTGCCGTCCACGTCCATGTACAAATATGTCTCGTTGCCCAGCTTTTCCATAACGTCTACATGGGCGTCTATTATGGTGTCGGGCGAATTGGCGATAAACACCTCTTCGTCATGAATGTCCTCGGGACGCACGCCCAGCACAACCGGAACGTGGAAATACTTTTCGTCGATTATTCTGTTGGCCTTTTCGGGCGCTATCATGATTTTGTTGGAGCCGAAGGTCGCATAGACGTTGCCGTTTTCTCTTGACAGCTGCGCATTGAACAAGTTCATCTGCGGCGAGCCGAGGAAGGTCGCGACAAACAGATTCTGCGGCGAGTCGTACAAAAATTGCGGCGTATCCACCTGCTGCATGATTCCGTCCTTCATGACGACGATACGCGTACCCATCGTCATAGCCTCTATCTGGTCGTGCGTGACGTAAATAAAGGTCGTGGCGAGTTTGTGGTGCAGCTTAGTAATTTCCGTTCTCATCTGAACACGCAGTTTTGCGTCGAGGTTGGAAAGCGGTTCGTCCAAAAGGAAGACCTTGGGTTCGCGGACAATGGCACGTCCCAACGCGACACGCTGACGCTGACCGCCGGAAAGCGCTTTCGGCTTACGGGCAAGCAGCCCTTCTATGCCCAGTATTGCGGCGGCTTCGCGAACGCGGGAATCTATTTCCTGCGGATTGACTTTGCGCAGTTTAAGACCGAACGCCATGTTGTCGTAAACCGTCATATGCGGATAAAGCGCGTAGTTTTGGAACACCATCGCTATATCTCTGTCTTTGGGGTCCATATCATTTACGAGTTTGCCGTCGATATAAAGTTCGCCCGCGGTGATTTCTTCCAGACCCGCTATCATACGCAGCGTCGTAGATTTTCCGCAGCCCGACGGTCCGACGAACACGATAAATTCTTTGTCGTCGATTTCCAGATTGAAATCGCTGACAGCTTTAACGTTGCCGTCATATATCTTATAAATGTGTCTTAATGATAGGCTTGACATAATTTTCTCCTGTTGATTTTTTTAGTTCTGTTAATATTATATATCATATCGAAAAATAAATCAAGAAAATATTGCACATTTACGCGATTTATTTTTGTGCAAAGTGCATAAATATTCGTGATAAGTTTTTATTTTCGGGAAAATATTGACAAATGTGATATTCGGGTGTATAATATATTCAGATCAATATATTTATTGTAATATGGAAAATGAGATGACAAACAGCAATTCGCCGGATTTTGAAACCATTAAAAAGCTAAACGCGAAAAACTACATGAACATTTTTAACAGGCAAAACCTTTGTTTTGTCAGCGGCGATGGCAACGTTCTTACCGACATTAACGGCAAAAAGTACGTCGATTTCGTATCGGGACTGGGAGTAAGTTGTCTTGGATACAACCACCCTCTTCTCACCGCCGCCATTTGCAACCAGGCTAAAAATCTCATACACTCTTCCAATCTGTATTACAATCGGGAACAGGCAGTGCTGTGCGAAAAGTTTTTAAGCGGCACCATTTTCGACAAAATGTTTCTGGCAAATTCGGGCGCCGAAGCCAACGAATGCGCCATAAAACTCGTGCGAAAATACTATAAGCTTAAAAAACAAAATAAGCCGTGTTTCGTAACGGCGCTGGGCTCTTTCCACGGCAGAACGATGGGCGCGTTGACGGCGACGGGCCAAAAAAGCCATTACTCGACGTACGAGCCGCTGCCGGCAGGATTTTTTCATGTGCCGTACAATGATTTTTCGGCGCTTAAAGACATTCTGTCGTCGCGCGATGACATCGGCGCCGTAATGCTCGAAACCATTCAAAGCCGCAGCGTCATCACTCCCGCCACGTACGACTATCTTGTAAACGCCTACGCTCTGTGCCGCAGCAAGGACATACTGTTTATACTGGACGAAATTCAAACCGGCATGGGCAGAACGGGAAAAATGTTCGCCTTCGAACATCACGGACTTAAACCCGACATCGTAACGCTGGGCAAAGGCATGGGCGGCGGCTTGCCGATAAGCGCGGTGCTGGCGCGCGGAGAAGTGGCGCACGCTTTCGAGATAGGCGATCACGGCTCCACCCTTTCGGGCAATCAGCTGGCATGCGCCGCGGCGACGGTCGTCATCGACCAGCTTAAAGGAGGACTTTTACAACAGGTAGAGGAAAAAGGCGAATATCTTAAAGGCCGTCTGTCTTATTTCAGCAAGTACAACTTTGTGACGGGACTTTACGGAACGGGACTTTTGCAGGGCATGCAGCTGTCGCCGGCGGTCAACGGCAACTATGTTGCGTCCATGATGCTGCAGCGCGGCGTGCTTATCAACTGCACGAAACGCAACTTCCTGCGCTTTCTGCCGCCCTACACCATTACGCGCGAACAAATCGACATGCTGTGCGACGGACTGAGCGAAATATTCGCCGATGTAAACGTATAACTATAACGCAATCTAACGGTATCACACCTTATTAATAGGAGGAGAATATGAAAAAACGCATTACTTTACTTTGGATTGTTTTGGCGACTGTGGCGATGATATTCGCTTTTGCCGCCTGCAACCAAAAACAGCAAGAGCAACCGCTTGAGCCGCCCAAAGACGTCGTTGAGACAGAAAACCTTGTTTTTACCTACCTGAAAGCCAGTAAAACATATTCTGTCAAGACCAAGGAGGACGCCACCCAGGAATCCCTGCTCAAGAGCCTGCGTACCGGCAC
>USEG01000106.1 GCA_900553555.1 uncultured Clostridia bacterium | reverse complement strand
CCCAATATTTTTGCGCCGCTTCCGACCAGCACATTATTTCCTAACGTGGGATGCCGTTTGCCTTTATCCTTGCCCGTGCCGCCCAGCGTAACGCCTTGATAGATAGTGCAGTTGTCGCCGATCACAGTGGTTTCGCCTATTACGACGCCCATTCCGTGATCGATAAACACGCCTTCTCCCAGCTCGGCGGCGGGGTGTATCTCCACTCCCGTAAGAAATCTCGCGAACTGGCTTATAATCCGCGCGCACAGGCGGTAGTTGTGCAGATGAAAAAAATGCGCCAGACGATATAAAACTACGGCATGAAATCCCGAATACGTCAACACCACTTCCAGGCGGTTGCGCGCCGCCGGGTCGTTTTTTATGACTGTATCGAGGTCTTTTTTTATCACTTTTAACATTTTTATTCCTCTAAATATCGATGTACGAAAACACCTCGAGCGCCTCCGCGAGTTTGCGCTGCGCTTCCGAATAGCTTTTTTCGTCGCTGAACGCTTTTTTAAAGTTGCTCTCGATGACGTTTTTGCAGTCGGACAGATATTTGCGTCCCTTGCCCGTCACCGTAAGACGCATCGAGCGTCTGTCGTCATAGGCGCGGCTTTTGACGATAAGTCCGTCCTTTATAAGAGCCGCCACGATTTGCGCGAAATTGGTTTTGGCAATGCACAAAGTGAGCATAATTTCTCTTGCCGGACAATTGTTGTAGACAAGATAAAGCACTTTCGTTTTTAAGCTAAGCGTACTCTTTTTCTTCCCCGCTTGCGTCTCGCACATACAGGCGCGCCGCGTGGCAATGCGCAGTTCTATCACCGTATCGGCTATTTTTTTCATAACATCTCCGTTGCGTCTTTACCGAATAATTATACTCTCAATTCGTCAAGTTGTCAAATCAATAACGGCATAAGATACATTTATACTAAAAATCGTTGACTTTTTGACATTTTAACGATATAATTACGACGCTTTAATAGGCGTTTTAATACAATATATACCTTTAACACACCAGTAAGTCACATAAAAATACTACAATAAAAACAGCGGTCTGTTTATTACCTGCATTGAAAATTATTTTCGGGAGTTAATCACTATGCTTCAACTGAAAGACATAAAAAAGCAATACGTCACCGGCGACACGACGGTGCAAGCGCTTAAAGGCATCAACCTGCAATTCAGGAAAAACGAATTCGTGTCCATTCTGGGTCCCAGCGGCTGCGGCAAGACCACCATGCTAAACATAATAGGCGGTCTCGACAAGTACACCTCGGGCGATCTGATAATAAACGGCGTTTCCACCGTAGAGTACAAAGATGCCGGCTGGGACAATTACCGCAACCACTCGATAGGGTTTGTCTTTCAAAGCTACAATCTGATACCGCACCAGACTGTGCTGGGCAACGTCGAACTGGCTCTCACTCTTTCCGGCGTGGGCAAGAAAGAAAAACGCAAACGCGCCGTCAAAGCTTTGCAGCAAGTGGGGCTGGGCGATCAGCTCAACAAACTGCCCAACCAGCTGTCGGGCGGACAAATGCAGCGCGTCGCCATAGCCCGCGCCATAGTAAACGACCCGGAAATAGTGCTCGCCGACGAGCCCACCGGCGCTCTCGACAGCGAGACCAGCATACAGGTGATGCAGCTGTTAAAGCAAATCGCAAAGGACAGGCTGGTCATCATGGTTACGCACAACCCGAACCTTGCCGATAAATATTCCTCGCGAATAGTGCGACTATTGGACGGGCAGGTCATCGAAGACACCAACCCGTACGAGGCGAAAGATTCCGAACTCGAACACAAAAAACCCGGCAAAAAAGCCGCGATGAGCATCTGGACGGCGTTTTCGCTGTCGCTGCGCAACCTGTTTACAAAAAAAGCGCGCACTATTCTTACGGCGTTTGCCGGCAGCATCGGCATAATAGGCATTGCGCTTATTCTGTCACTTTCGTCCGGCTTTCAAAACTATATTTATGACGTTCAGCAGGACGCTCTGTCCAACTATCCCCTCACCATCAATTCGACAAACGTCGATATGGCGTCCTTCTTCCAGTCCTCCGGCTCAAATCAGGACAGGGAAGAATATCCTGACGATGACACCGTTCATTCCAACAATTTTCTCGGGGATATGTTTAACTCCATGACCGACAGCATAGTTCAAAACGACCTGAAATCGCTCAAAAAATATCTCGAAGAAAATATCGACCGCGATAAAATAAGCGGCATACAGTACACCTACAACTTCAACTACAACATTTACACCGAAGACGGCTATAAGCTTAATCCCTACGAAATGCCGGACGTTTTAAAGCAGATGCTGCAGGGCAACAATATGGCGGGCCTGTACGAAAGCATGATGAAAAGCGCCACGACATGGTCGGAGATGATGGACAATCCCACGCTTATACAGTCGCAGTACGACCTTTTGGAGGGTAAATGGCCTTCTTCCGCCGGAGAAATTCTGGTGGTCGTAGACAGATATAACAGCATCCCCGACTACAATCTGTACCAGATGGGCTTTAAGAGCGAAAACGAACTCATTTATTCCGTCATGGAAATGCTGGCGCGGCAGCAGTTGCCGGACGCCTCCCCCGAGGAAATAAAACAGCTGGCAATAGCCATGATGCAGTCCATGGGCATCCAATACGAAGAAAGCGAGGAGAATTTCTCCTTTGACGAAATACTGGGCACGAAATATAAAGTGCTGCTGGACAGCGATTACTTTATCGAAGGGCAAAATGCCGACGGGCAGAAAATATACGTTCAGGACCTTGAGGCCGACATGACGGATAAACTGCAAAGCGCCTTCTCCTTGGAGATAGTGGGCATTGTAAGACTGCGCGAAAACGTCAGTTCCGGCGCATTGTCCACCCCCGTCGTGTATACAAACGCCTTGACAGATTATATAATAAACGCCACAAACGCTTCCGCGCCCGTAGCATACCAACGCGCCAACCCCGACATAGACGTCACCACCGGCAAACCCTTCGAAAGCGGCCGCACAATGGACAACGTGCTCTCATTGATGGGCGTCGCCGATAAGGATACGCCCGCCAGCATATCCATTTATCCCACCAGTTTCAACAACAAAGCCTACGTCATAGACGTAATCAACCAATACAACCGCGACATGCCCGACGAACAAAAGATAAGCTATACCGACTATATGGGCGTCCTTATGGATTCGGTATCCATCATCATCAACGCCATAACTTACGTGCTTATAGCATTTGTCTCGATATCTTTGGTGGTGTCGTCCATTATGATAGGCATTATCACCTATATATCGGTGCTCGAACGCACAAAGGAAATAGGTATTCTGCGTTCGATAGGCGCCAGCAAACGCGATATCTCGCGCGTATTCAACGCCGAAACAGTGCTTGTGGGACTATTGGCCGGCATTTTGGGAATATTGGTCACCATTCTTCTCAACGTCGCCCTCATCAACCCGATCATCGCCTCTCTGGCCCATATCTACAACGTGGCCAGTCTGCCGCTGGGCGGAGCGCTGATACTAATTATAATAAGCGTCCTTCTAACGCTTGTCGCCGGACTCATTCCCTCCGGCATCGCGGCGCGCAAGGACCCCGTCGTTGCTCTGCGCAGCGAATAACCGGGCATGACGGCAAAGCGTCCGGCAAAATGACGCATATTTATCGCTTGCAACACGAATAAATATTGTAAAACGCTTGCAAATAGTTGTAAAATGTGTTACAATATTATTCGGTCTTGGAGACGTATCGAAGTGGTCATAACGGGCCTGACTCGAAATCAGGTAACGGGCAACCGTTCGTGAGTTCGAATCTCACCGTCTCCGCCAAACAGAGTCGCGTTTGAACCCGCGGCTCTGTTATTTTTGTATCAAG
>USEG01000105.1 GCA_900553555.1 uncultured Clostridia bacterium | reverse complement strand
CACCACCGTCTTGCCGCCCACAAGCGCCGTGACGGTATCGTTTTTAATATCGATGTCGTTGCCGTCAAACGAATAGGTGATTTCTTCCGCTTTGTCGGGGTCGGAGAATTGATATATTACGTTTGACGATTCGCCTTGTACAAGCGTCATGTCCTGTATTGTCAGCGTGCCGTAATCTTCCTTTTTGCCGCCGCAGGCTGCGACGGAAAAGCAAGCTACGGCCAACAGCAATGCTGTTATGATAATACTAAATGTCCTTCTCATACATAGCCTCCGTATACATTTGTATTATAAGCGTTTTAGCGCTTATTTATATCAATAATTTTACTACTATATTAAAAATTTGTCAAGTACTAATAACAAATTATTAAGTCTTTAAAAGCCGGAAGATAATGCTGTTTTGCCGGTTTTCGGCGCAAATAAATTGCGTTTTTTACCGGCTTTGTCGATAGGACGTAAAAAAGCCGGTCCGGAAGTTTTTTAGCCGAGACGCTTTAGACTGTAAGAAAGCCTTTTTAATGTTTCATCCTTCCCGAAAAGACGCGCCATTTCCACCGCTCCGCCGGGAGTGGACTGCGTCCCCGTAACCGCTATGCGGTATATCCACAGCACCTGCCCCTTTTTGTAGCCGTTGTCTTCTCCGAACTTGACCAGCGCGTCGTGAAGATCGTCAAACTGCGTCTCGGTAAGCTCGATAAGCCCGGGCAGCATTACTTTGGCAAGGTCGGGCGTCGTCTTCCACTTCTTGTTTTCGAACAGGCCTAAGTCGTACCCGTCGAAATGGTTGATAAAGTCCGTCATGGGGCCTATGTCGTCGAATATTTCTATTCTGTTTTGCAAGAGTTCGCACAAAAGACGGCGGTCATAGCCCTTTAAGTAGTTGAACTTATCGATAAACTTATCGGCGTAAGCGCAAAATTCTTCCGGCGTCATATCCTTGACGTAAAGCGAATTGAGCCATTTCATCTTGTTTTCGTCAAATATGGACGCGGATTTGCTAAGCCCCGACACGCTGAACAGCTGCACCATTTCTTCTAGCGTAAACTTTTCGCGGTCGTTTTTGGGAGACCATCCCAAAAGCGCGATATAATTGATTACCGCCTGCTTTAAAAAGCCGCGCTTGATAAAATCTTCGTAAGACGCGTCTCCGTAACGTTTCGACAGCTTGCGCGTCGCGTCCTTCATGATGGGCTGCAAGTGCATATAGTGCGGAATCTCCCAGCCGAACGCCTTGTACAAAAGGTTGTACTTAGGGGTGGAAGAAAGATATTCGACGCCGCGTATGACGTAGTTGATTTTCATGAGATGGTCGTCGATGACGTTGGCAAAGTTGTAAGTTGGCATTCCGTCGGACTTAATGAGTATGTTGTCCTCCAAATCTTTGCAGTCGACGGTGATATCGCCGAATACCATATCGGTATAAGTGGTAGTGCCGCTCTCGGGAATGTTCTGCCTGATGACATATTTATCGCCGCGTGCAAGACGCTCGGCAATTTCTTCTTTTGATAGTTTAAGGCAGTGTTTGTCGTATTTGGTGGCGCCTTCGCGGTGAATTTTTTCCAGCCGCTCTTTGTCGCAGAAACAATAATATGCGTCGCCGCTCTCTATCAGCTTCTGCGCATATTTCAAATAAATATCCTTCCTTTCGCTTTGAATATACGGGCCGTATTCGCCCCCCACGTCGGGACCTTCGTCGTACTTAAGACCCGCGTCTTTTAGCGTGTCGTAAATTATCTGTACCGCGCCGTCGACATAGCGTTCGAGATCGGTATCTTCTATTCTCAAAATAAACTTTCCGCCGTTTTGTTTGGCGAACAGATAGGCGTATAATGCCGTGCGCAGTCCTCCTATGTGAAGATATCCCGTAGGAGACGGCGCAAATCTTGTGCGAACTTCCTGCATTTTTTACTCCCTCCGATTGACTTTTTTATAATTTGGTATTATACTGTTTTCAATCGGGCAAACTTTATAATTTCACTAAAACATTATAGCCGACCAAATAGATTTTTGCAAGTATTTTGACCCGTAAAGGAGAATATTATGATAAACGACCTTAAAAAAATAATTTCAATGCCCACCATTCTGTGCGAAGGCGAAAACGGCACGCCCTTCGGCGTCGCTATCGCGGACGCGCTGCACTGGTTTGCCGACCGCGCCAAGGAATTGGGCCTTAATTCTTATTACAATCAATATTACGCCTATGCGGAGACCACCGACGGCGACGAAAACGATATGATAGGCGTTGCCGCCCATCTTGACGTCGTCCCCGTAAACGCCGCCGACTGGAATACCAATCCTTTCGAACTGGTGGATAAAAACGGCATTCTGTACGGCAGAGGCGTAGCCGACGACAAAGGCCCCGCTATCGTCTGCCTGCATGTGCTTGCCGAACTCAACAAGTTTAAGCTTAAACACAAAGTGCGCATCATTGTGGGCGGAGATGAGGAAACCTCTTCCCGCGGGCTGAAAAAATATTGCAAAGAGCAAAAACTGCCCGTCTGTTCGCTTGTCCCCGACGCGGACTTTCCGCTTATCAACAGCGAAAAAGGCATATTGCATCTTAGTTTTACCACCCGCATACAGCCGTCGTACGGCATTAAACGGCTCGAAGGCGGTCAAAGAGCAAACATGGTGCCCGATTATTGCGTCATTACGCTGGATAAACGCGGCGAAGCTTTGCTGGCGATAGGCAATATCTACGACGCCATCCAACGCCGCGGACTGGACAAAAATCAATTTAAGGTAACGCAAACGGACGACAGCGTCACTATCGAAGCCTTCGGCAAGTCGGGACACGGTTCGCAGCCCGAAACGGGCGACAACGCCATTGCCAAAATTTTCCGGCTGTTGGTGCCGCTTATAGAATTCGACAAGCTGGATAAATTTATTACGGGACCTGCGGCGCGCAGCAATCTCGATTTGGACATTTCCGACGAGGCGGGCGACTTGACAATGAACGCCGGCATCGTTTCTCTTGACGGAAACATACTTAATATAGTAATGGACTTCCGTCTGCCGCTGTGCGTCAAACCCGACCGCGTGCAGGAAACCATTTTCCGCAACCTGCGCCCCGAAAACATCACTGTGGACAAATACGCTCCCAATTTATTCGTATCCCCCGACAGCAAGCTTGTTCGCACGCTGCTGCGCTGCTATTCCGCCGTTACCGGCGACCATACGGGCGCGCAGAAAACAGGCGGCGGCACCTACGCGCGCGAACTTCCCAACGCAGTGGCTTTCGGTCCGGTTTTTCCGGGAACGCAGACCAATCTGCACGACGCAAACGAATGTATTCCGGCGGAACACCTGGAAAAACTCTACGAGATTTATCTAAAATCTATCGCCGCGCTTGATAAAGAATTGTAATAATTTTGCGCACCATAGTGTGTTCATTACCGATTCTTTTATAAAAGACCCCGAAAGTTCGGGGTCTTTTCTTGTACTTAGGCATTAAACCGCCTGCTTATCCGCGGCGGAATATGAAAATTTATTGCAGTTTATAGCCGCTCTCGGTCCTTTCGAAATGCGCTTCGTAAAAGGCTTTAAGTCCGTTTACCATTGAGTCGGTATCGTCGGCGCACATGGTTTCGAGCGAGGAATGCATGGCAAGCTGAGCCAATCCTATATCCACGCTTTTAAGCGCCAACTGGCTCAGGCTTATTGCACCCAGCGTCGATCCGCAGCGCAAATCCGACCGCATGAAGAAGTGCTGCGTCTTTACGCCGGCGGCTTTCATGATCTGCTCGAACAGCGCCGAAGACAGTCCGTCGGTGGTATAATTTTTGTTGGCGTGGTGTTTTATCACTATTCCTCCGCCCATTACCGAACTGTTGGTGGGATCGCTTAACTGCGGCTGGTTGGGATGCGTGGGGTG
>USEG01000104.1 GCA_900553555.1 uncultured Clostridia bacterium | reverse complement strand
GCCTTTGAGTAGAAACAAAGTTCTTCGGGCGAGTGGTCGCGAAGTCTTAATCTTTCTTCCTTAATGCCGAGCGACAACAGCCAGTTATGGCAGAACGAACGCCAGTAATCGAACCATTCGAGGTCGGTGCCGGGCTTGCAGAAAAATTCCAACTCCATCTGTTCGAATTCGCGCACGCGGAAAATAAAGTTGCCGGGCGTGATTTCGTTGCGGAACGACTTGCCTATCTGTCCTATTCCGAAGGGCACCTTCTTACGCGAAGTGCGCTGAACGTTTACAAAGTTGGTAAAAATGCCTTGCGCCGTCTCGGGACGCAGATAGACGGTGTTTTTCGCGTCTTCGGTAACGCCCTGGAATGTCTTGAACATAAGATTAAACTGCCTGATATCGGTAAAATTGTGCTTTTTACACGTGGGGCAGGGAATGTTGTGATCATCGATAAACTGTTTGAGTTCGGTCTGCGAAAAAGCATCGATGGGTTTATCGAGCTTGTATCCCGTTTCGGCGCACCAGTCTTCGATTATTTTATCGGCGCGGAAACGTTCGTGACATTCGCGGCAGTCCAGCAGCGGATCGGAAAAACCGGCGAGATGACCGCTTGCCACCCACGTCTGCGGATTCATGAGAATTGCCGCGTCAATACCTACGTTGTAGCGGTTTTCCTGGACGAATTTCTTCCACCATGCGCGCTTGATGTTGTTTTTTAGTTCGACACCGAGAGGACCGTAATCCCATGTATTGGCAAGCCCTCCGTAAATTTCGCTGCCCGCGTAAATAAAGCCGCGGCCTTTGCAGAGAGCAACGAGTTTATCCATAGTAAGTTGGTTGTTCATAATAACGCTCCGTCAATATACTTTATTATATTATAGTTTTTTTTAAGAGCTTTGTCAAATAAAACATATTTTATTCGCGCCGCAAATATAATAATCTTTTGCACATTTTTACCGGGCAAACAATATTATAAAGTAGGATATCCGTAACGTCACTTACGAACCGGTTGAACATACGAAAGAGATACGACGAAAATAAGCCGTTATGACGGCGATCGGAGGCGCCCCGACCGCCAAAGCGGCGAAAAATCTAAACGGGAGGAAAACGCTATGTTCAATATGTGCAACTGCGGATGCGGCGATATTATGTGGCTATTATTGTTGCTCTGCTGCTGCGGCGGAGGCAACGACACCTGCGGAAGAGACTGCGGATGCGGCAGAGGCTGTGATTGCTGCGACATACTGATGCTCTATCTGCTGCTTAACTGCTGCGGCAACAACTGCTGCAAATAATACATAATTTTTACGCCGCTAAAAAAGACTTGCTCTTTCCGCGCGAAAGGGCAGTCTTTTTTTTATAGTTTTTTCGCTGCGCTTTAAGAATGTGCGGACAATTTTTGCCCTAACGCAAAAAAGCGGAACGACCGCATTCGGCTGCTCCGCTTTTCGATTGTTTTTTTGTTGAGCCGTTAAACTCTGGTTACTCCGGAAGGCAGGGACGCATAACTGTCGATGACGTCCTGCATCGCGGCAATTTCCGCCTCGTATTTTTCCTTGTCGTGCGTAAGATCCATTGCCGTCATCTCGTAAAACTTACACGTAGTGTCCTGGGAAGAGAGATTGACGCTGTTGCCGGGCAGATTTTTCCACACAAGGCGCAACTCATCGTTTACATAGAAGTATGCGTCGGACGCGGTGACGACAAGTTTCCACGTAAGCGTAAGAGGGCCGTCCGAGGGTTTGACAAAAACATCTTCCGTGAGTGAAGGATTGACATATGTTCCGCACGCCCAGCCGATTCCCCACGTACCGTTGCTGTCGTCGTCCCAGATAAGGATACGGTTTTCATCGCCGCTGAATTTTATCACGATATGGGAATTGCTGCCGTAATCGCTTATTTCCAGCTTGCCCTGCAAGATATAGTTGCGGTTTAGCGACGTGTTTTGATAAATTATGTCGACGGAACCGTCGTTAACGCCTTGACTCTTATCTCTTACGATATCATTGATCGAAGAAGAAGGCGTAGGCGAATTTTGGTTGAATATGCTTTGAACGGCCGCGTCGTCGTTAATTGTTATCTTAAGATTGGTAACGTTTAAGCCGGCGTTTTCCGTTCCGAAAGCAAAATACGCGTTGCGGAAAGCCTCGTCTTGCAAAATACGCACAGCGTCGTTGACCTTAAACAACACGGAACCGTTGTACACAACCACCATGAAGTCAAAGGCGTTGTTTGCGACATTTGTAAGCGCACCCTTGCTGCCGCCGTTATAGTTACCCCATATCTCCGACCGACCGTCAAAGAACGTGATGACCGAAACGGGCAGCGCTGAAGAGGGGTCAAACCAATCGTCCGCCGGCGTCTTGTTGACAAGAAGCTCCACCCAGGGATTGTTGCCGTTGGATGTAAACTTGATGCTGCCCGATACGGCATAATTGCCCTTGTATTCGGCGGCGCCGTCCATGAGGTAAGCACGGGTGCGTTTTGTTGTCGTGTTCGTAAACGTTGCCGCATCTTTATCAAACGTACCTGCTGTAAAGTCGACTCCCTGTTTGATGGGCGCGTCGTTTATCACTATATCGGTTTTTGCCAGTTCATCGACAAAGATATAGTAGTTTTCGGGCTTGGGATGCACGTTGTCTTTAAGCATATCGCCGGTGAGTTTGCTGGACGTATCCACAAGCGTAATCCAGCTGCGGTTTTCGCACCACACCTTCATCTCTTCGTTGACGGCGGCGACAATGCCTATTTCGGTCGGGTTGTATGTTCTCTGCGAAATGTTAAACCAATAAATTTTGGTTTCGGGCAGCGCGGCGTGAATGACGTAAAACATTCTCTGCAACGCGCTTACCGTCTGCTCGGCGTTTTTGTCGTCGTCGTAGACATTGTTCGTGCCTATGTGCATGGCTATATTCTTGGGATTGGTGTATTTTAGGAAACTGTCGGTAAACACTTCCCAATCGTACGTCGTTGCGCTGCTTACTCCTGCGCGCAAAACGTCCTTACCGGCGTAGTCGGAGTAAAAATTGCCCCAGAACGCTCCGTCGAAGAACGAATCGCCTATAAACAGAGTGGTCGAACCGTCTACTCCGTTTTTCTTCCAGTCGCTGAGATAGCCCGCCACTTTCGCGTTATAAGGCGAAGTGTCGTACTCGGCAGTGGTTTTGTCGACGACTTCGGCGTGCACCGTGAACGTCGTCTTGAAGTGTTCCGACGACACGTTGACGGTAAAGTCGCCCGGAGCTAGAGCTTCCACGGTTTTGTTTGTCTCGTTTATATAAAGTTTCGTTTCGTCATACGAATAAGTAAGATCTTCTTTATATTCGGGATATTCGAAAATGACGTCAAGTTCCGAAACGGGATAGTCTACCCACGCGTACACGTCGTTTATTACAAGCGCGCCGTAATCGATAATCGTGGTGACGGTAAACGTCGTCTCGTGGTGAGCGGTCTTCGCCGTGACCACCACCGTCTTGCCGCCCACAAGCGCCGTGACATAGCCGTCTTCTATCTTGATGTCGTTGCCCTCAAACGAATAGGTAATTTCTTCTTCGCGGGCGGGAATGGAGAATGTAGCACGTATTTTGACGGGGTTGGAATTCGTCGTAATGCCGGTGATATCCGATATCGTCAGCGTGCCGTAGTCTATCTCCGTCGTGGTGACGGTGAACGTCGTCTCGTGGTGAGCGGTCTTTGCGGTGACCTCCACCGTCTTGCCGGCGGTAAGCGCCGTAACAACGCCGTCCTCTATCTCGATGTCGTTGCCGTCAAACGAATAAGTGATTTCCTCCGCGCGGGCGGGAATAGAAAAATGCGGCGTAATGGCAACCGACGCGCCCTCCTCCAGCGTGATATCGTCGACGGTGAGCTTACCGTAATCTATAAGCGTGGTGACGGTAAACGTCGTCTCGTGGTGTTCGG
>USEG01000103.1 GCA_900553555.1 uncultured Clostridia bacterium | reverse complement strand
GACAAATCTTTTATAAGCCGCGCGAAGGCGTCGTCTTCAATGTATTCGATGTCGCTCTCTTTAAGCTGCTGGCCGATGAGCGACGCATAATAAGAGGGCAGACTGTACTCTCCGTTGCGGTTGTCCGCCGCGTCTTTAAGCACTTCGCTTAAACTTTCCAAAGAGCGGTCGTCCAGGTCGATAAACCCGCCGCCCAACAGAATATAGCGCTGTTTGTCTTTGTATGCGGACAAAATCTTGCTGATTTCTTCCGCGGTCAGATCGTCCGCCATGGGGGTTACGGACAAAATATCCGAATGCAGACGCACGCCGACGCGCACCTTTCCCACGGAGCGTATGCGGAACTTGTTCATGTTTTCGCCCATGAAAATTTCGGCATAGGCGGAAAGCTCGCGCACACCGCGCTTTAAAAACTCGAATATCGCCGCCTCGTCCGTTATTTCCAGCAGGGGATAGGCGGGAAAATATTTGGCAAGCAGCGTGCGTATATCGTCCTCGCTTTCCCAATCGCGCAAATGCCCGGGATTGTAGTTTTCGCTCAAAATGTCAAACTGTTCGTCGCCGTAAGCCGCTTTTACTTCGGCGCTTATGCATTTGTCGCCGCCGTCGAGATATATTTTACAGCTGAGCGCGGGCACCGCAAACGCCGTAAGATCCACCTCTTCCCCGTCTATTTCCGCCGCCCTTTCGGCGCGCTTCAAAACGGAGTTGTAAAACTGAACCATGTCGGCTTTGGACACAAACAGTTCGCGCATGCCGCCCAAAACGTCTGTCAGCATGTTTATGCAGTTGTACTTTTCTTCGTCTATGCGGAAAATGCGCGTTCCTATCACGGCGTAAACCCAATCCATTCCGCGATAGTAGTTTACGCAATAGCTGTTCATCTTTATCAAAAATCCGTCGGACGCGTTTTTGACTATTATTTTTAGCGGAAAGTCTGCGTCAGGGGCGGTAAAAGCCCAGTGTTCGTTGCGCGTGCGGCTTACCAGCTTGCCTTCGTAAAGCGAAAAAAACTTGTCCAGCTCGCCGCCGGTAAGCGACAAACTCGACGCCAGCCGCGGACTATAATCGGGTCCCCTTTCTGCAAGACATTTTTCGATAAACCTTATAAGCTTTACCGACTGCTCGGTAAAACTGCCTTCGTTGTGATACAATTCCAGCGCTACTCCGTAACGCCGGTATTTGCACTCCTTAAAATCGGAGATAAAAGCGCGGATGTCTTTTACGATGTACTGCTTGCGGTGACCGACGGTAAAGCTAAGTTCCGGCCCGTTGTCGAAATTGAGATAGGGTCTAAGCTCCGCTTTGTACAGTTCGCCCGCTCCCGCCAACCGGCGGCGCAGGCGGTTGTAATCATAAATAAGCCGCACCACATCCGCGTCGGACTTTTTTTCGGGCACGCCTTTTGCGCTTTCGTCGGCGGGATGCTTGTCTTCATACGACAGAGCCGTCGCCGCCACGTGTTTGCACGGACCCGTCTTGGCGTCACACTGTCCGCAGTCGCAGTCGTATTCGTACAGTCCGCCCGTTTCGTCAAAGACTATGCGGACGTTTTTTATGCCGTCGTCTTTTACCATGGCGGAAAGGACGTGCTTGCCCTCTTCCTCCGAGGTGACTATGCGGCGCACGGCGTCGTTATAAAAAATCTCCTTCGCGTCGGCGAAAGTATCGCGGCGACATTCATTGTATAAGCTGTCAAAATCAAAATTCATGGGCACCTTCCGTTCGTGAAAAGTTATTATAACACATTTGCGGTTATTTTTCAAGTACATTGCGCAAAAAACGAACAAAATTTTTTATTTTATGCCAAACGGAAAGTTTTTTTGTGAAAATAAGTTGACTTGTCGCAAAGTAATTACTATAATATCAGTGTAAATATTTTTTCAAGGAGGAGGCTGAAATGGATAACGACAGTACCAAAAGCGCAGACCCTTTGGGGCAAAAACGGAATTTTAGTCTCCTTTTTGCCTTTTAAGATTTTCTGCGCTGCCGGCGTTTCCCGTAAGCGAAGGTAGCACTATGAATAAACAATTACAAACCCTTTACGAAAGAGGGGATTTTGACGCTATGGCGCAAATCCTCAAAGACTGCCCGTCCGAAGAGACGGCGAAGGTATTGGAACAAATGCGCGACGACGACGTCGTGCTGCTTTGTCGTGCGATGGACGACGAAACGATAGCCAAAGCGCTTGTCCTTTCCGACAAACGCGTCCGCCAGATTGTCGTCTCCGAACTGAGCGACGAAAAACTCGGCCAGGTGATGAGCGGCATTTCCGTCGAAGACACCCTTGCCATAACCGACGGCATGTCCGAAAACACGGCGCTTCGCATCGTCAACGAAATCGAGCTTAAAGCGCTTATCGGAAAACGCGATTTTAAGCACTTAAAGCCGCTGCTGGCACGCTTCCCCGCCGTCGACATAGCCAAAATTCTGACAGAAACCGACAGAGAATTTTTGCCGATAGTTTTTCGTATTCTGCCCAAGGATCTGGCGGCGGAAACTTTTGTCGAGCTGGATTCCGACTTGCAGCAGTATCTTATAACCTGTTTTTCCGACACCGAACTCAAAAGCGTCATGGACCAGCTTTTCGTCGACGACACGGTGGACATTTTGGAAGAAATGCCGGCAAACGTCGTCAAACGCATGCTGGCAAACGCCGACAAGCACAAGCGCGACAGCATCAACGAAATATTAAAGTACGAAAAGCAGTCGGCGGGCAGCATTATGACCGTCGAATTCGTACGAGTAAGGCCCGACATGACCGTCACTGAAGCCTTTGAACAGATACGCAAAACCGGCATAGACAAAGAGACCATTTACACCTGCTACGTCACGAACAGACGGGCTCGACTGGTGGGCGTGGTCACAGCAAAGACGCTGCTGCTAAACGCGCCCAACACGCGTCTTGGCGACATTATGACGCAAAACGTTATTTACGGTCACACGAACGACGACAAGGAAGAGGTTGCAAGGACCATCGACAAGTACGGCTTTTTAGCTTTGCCGATAGTGGACAGCGAAAACCGTCTGGTGGGCATCGTCACCGTCGACGACGCCATGACCGTCCTGGAAGAGGAAAACACCGAGGATATCGAAAAAATACACGCCATTGTGCCCACGGATAAGCCGTATCTCAAAACGGGCGTATTCAACTTGTTTTTACACCGTATGCCGTGGCTGCTTATACTGATGGTATCCGCCACGTTTACAGGCCTTATTCTCAACACTTACGAGTCCTCTTTGAGCGCGATAGGCGGCAGCCTGCTCATAGCGTGCGTCCCCATGCTTATGGACACGGGCGGCAACGCCGGCAACCAAACCTCAACTCTTATTATTCGTGGCCTTGCACTCGGTAATATTCAGTTGAAAGACTATTTTAAGGTGCTTTGGAAAGAGCTTAGAGTTGCTGTTCTTTGCGGATTGACACTTGCCGTCGCAAACTTTGCGAGAATGTACCTTATAAGATGGATAACCGGCAGCGATGTCACGAATTCGGTGTTCTTTGTTGTGTGCCTCGCAATGGTATGCGCGGTTATTGTTGCAAAAACCATAGGCTGTTCACTGCCCATGCTTGCAAAGATACTCCGCCTTGACCCGGCACTGATGGCAGGACCTATGATTACAACAATAGTTGACGCTGTTTCGCTCCTTATCTATTTCGGCTTTGCAAATCTTTTTTTAAAAATGTAGGCAGAAACCGGTTTCGTTTTTTGACGGAACCGGTTTTTTAAAGCTTCGCGGCTTATAAAATATGATACCGATAAGCAATTCATCCCTCCCTTACGCTTGACTTTTTTTGGCAAACATGATAACTTTTAGTTAGCAGACAACCAACCAAAGCAATATTAAAGGTGGTAAAAACTATGAGAAACAACATTCTTAACAAGTTCATAAGTCTTATACTTTGCCTTTGCATTTTGGCATTTTGCACCGTCACCGGATTTGC
>USEG01000102.1 GCA_900553555.1 uncultured Clostridia bacterium | reverse complement strand
GATCGACCCTACTTCCACCGACATGCCGGTTATGTCGACGCCCATTGCCGCGGCGATATCGCAATATTTCTCCTTGGCGGCGGGACGGTTGTACTCCATTACTATCGGCAGCAGCAACGCGTTTGCAACGCCGTGTGGAACGTCGAATCGTGCGCCCAAAGGATGCGCCATCGAATGAACGCAGCCCAATCCCACGTTGGAAAAAGCCATACCGGCGACATATTGCGCCAGCGCCATGTTTTCACGCGCAATCATGTCATTTCCGTTGGCGGCGGCCGCGCGCAAATTTTTCGCTATTATTTCGACAGCCTTTATGGAAAGCATATCGGACAGCTGCCACGCGCCCTTTGTGATATATCCCTCTATGGCATGGGTAAGCGCGTCCATACCCGTTGCCGCAGTAAGCCCTTTCGGCATGGTGGCCATAAGTTCGGCGTCCACAATCGCCATTATGGGAATGTCGTGCGGGTCGACGCAAACCATTTTGCGGCCGCTCTGCTCGTCCGTAATGACGTAATTTATGGTGACTTCGGCGGCTGTGCCGGCGGTCGTAGGCAGCGCAACTATAGGCACGCACTTGTTTTTCGTATCGGCGGTGCCTTCCAGCGAGACTATGTCTGCGAATTCGGGATTTGCGGCGACAACGGCAACGGCCTTGGCTGTGTCTATCGCCGAGCCCCCTCCCACCGCAATGATAAAATCCGCGCCGGCTTTTTCATATGCGGCAATGCCGTCCTTTACGTTGGTTACCGTAGGATTTGCCTTAAAGTCCGAAAATACCTCGTAAGGTATATCTTTCAGCTTGTCCGTAACCATTTTTACCGTGCCGAATTTAATCAAATCCTTATCGGCGACGACAAACGCCTTTTTGTAGCCGCGCTTTTTGACTTCCGCATAAAGTTCCTGCCGCGCTCCACGACCGAAATATGCGGTTTCGTTTAAAATAAACCTGTAACTCATCTTTTCCTCTCCTTTAAATTATTTATTTTATCGCTTCTGCGATGCCGATATTAAATATATTATATCCCGTAAAAATAGTTTTGTCAATAAAATAAACGAAAAAACCCCGAACGACAGGGTTTTTTCGCGATAATTTTATTTTCAGACGTTTTCGGGAATAAACACTTCGTTATCCGCTCCGCAAGCGGCGACAATCGTACGCATGAGCTTGCGTTCGTATTCCAGCGGTCTTACATATCCCTCTTCGCCGCGAATCTGGGCGGCAAACTGCATGAGCATGGGCGTATAGCGGGCAAAAGGCTGACTTTCCTGCGTCTTTCCACCTTCATCCCATTGCGGCGGATTGTCTTTTTGCAGCGTTATTTTCGCGACGGCGAGCATATTGTCTTCGCACTTAATGTTTTTGATGTGATATTCGACGGGTTGTATTTCCACCGTGCCGGCAGTGCCGTTTATCACAATCTGGCGGCGGGCGTAGCCGTTTACTTCGATGGCGGATGTGCGTAAATATGCCTGCGCATGGTCATACATAAGAAGAGCTCCCCCTACGTCGCAACTTGCAAGTCCGTCGTGACCGCTGCTGAATCCCAGTGGCAAAACCTTGCTGGGAAAGCCCAAAAACGTACACGCGACGTCTATAAGATGACAGCCGAGAAAGAACGTCATTCCGCCTTTGTATCTCATGAGCCAGCGGCGCTTTTGCATATCGTGCCTTACGCTCATCTGCGCTTCCACCGAATATACCGTGCCGAGCTCGCCGTTTTTTTGCATTTCGAGCGCTTTTTGCACCATCGGATTAAAGCGATAGACATACCCGAGCGCAAAAGGCAACTGCTTATTTTGCACGATATCCAGCAGTTTATCGTATTCGTCGCAATTGCTGCTGCCGGGCTTGTCGATAAACAGCGCCTTGCCCGCTGCGGCAAACTTCTGGGCGTCGTAAACTTCGTTTTCCTTTCCCGATTCTATAAGCACCGCGTCGAGCTCGTCCATATCCAACAGCTGTTGCATGGTAAAGGTCTTTTCGTTTGCATAACTCGACTCGTCCTTCCCCGGGACAAGGTTGCATACGCCCACCACGTCGAACACTTCCGGATGGCTTTTAAGGACGCTGAAATTGGCGAGCGCGTGGTCGTGCACATTCCCTATAAGGGCAATTTTAATTTTTTTCATAATATCCCTCCTGCCGCAGATGCCGGCCAACTTGCAATATGTTTATAATTGCATCCAGTCAAACTGCACCACCGGAAAGGCTTTCGAAGAGCACAGCCGTTCGTAAACGGCGGGGGCGTCCAAAGGAGAATGCACTTCGGCAACCAATGTTTTGAGATCCACTCTGCCGTACTTTGTAAGCGTTATCAAAGCCGCCATATCGTCGTGCGTCGTCCACAGCCCCGGCGAAGATTCCTTTTCGGGACGCGCCGCGGTGTGTGCGCCTATCAGCGATATTCCCGGTCCGTGCACCTTGTGGTAATAGTCTATCGTAAAATCCGACGAACGCGTGCAGCCCAAAAGCGCCACTCTTCCCATCTTTTTCATGACGTCAAGGCATTGATCGAGCGCCTGTCCGTTGCCGGTGACTTCTATGGCGACGTTTACGCCTCCGCATATATCTTTTACTTTTCGGCAAAATTCACCGTCAAACGGGTCAAGCGCGTAATCGGCCCCGATTTTGAGCGCCTCGGTACGTTTGTCGGACAGCGGATCGACGGCAATGACGGGTACGGCACCCGCTGCGCGCAGCAGTTTTACCGCAATCTGGCCCAGCACCCCCTGCCCCATGACAAGCGCGCTTTCACCCGTTTCCAGACGGCACTTCCTTATCGCCGCCAAGGGAAAAGCGGCTATATGCATGAGCGCGCCGTCGGAAAACGACACTTCGTCGGGCAGCTTTACGGCGTTAGCGGCGTCTATTACGCAATATTGAGAATGCGTACTCCAAAAAAGCGCCACACGGCCGCCCGGCTTTAAGTCCGTGACAGCAGAGCCTGTCTTATATACCGTTCCCGACGAGCTGTATCCGCTGCGGCGAGGAAAATGCGCGACGGTATCGCGGCTGTTTATCGTGACATTGGGGCTGCCGGTAATATTGGCCCTTTCCGTTCCGCTGCTGACGGTAGAGCACGCAAGCTTTACCACTATCTGATGCGGTGCGGGATCTGCAACCGGCTCGCCTACAAGTTCGGAGGTATTTACTTTGGTAAAGATGATATTTTTGCTTATCATATTTTTCTCCTTAGCTTGTATAAAGCGTTTTTCTCCTACATTTTTTCGGGCGCGTTAAGCAATATGAGATTAAGACCGGTTTTTAAAACCGACTCAACCGCCCTTACCAACATAAGGCGCGTAAACGTGACGTTGTCGCTCTCGCCCAGAATGCGGTTGTTGACATAAAATTTGTTAAACGCCTGCGCCACGTCTATAAGATAGCGGCTTATTATGCTGGGTTCGTATTTTTCCAGCGCGAGCAAAACAGTGTGATAAAATTCGTCCGTCAGCCTTACGAGCGCAAACGCCTCGTCCTGTTCCAAAACGGAAAAATCCGCGTAGCCCTTTACTTCGCCCGCCTTGTCCAGAATCGAACAGCAGCGCGCGTGCGTATATTGAAGGTACGGCCCCGTCTCGCCGTCGAAAGACAGCGCTTTTTCCAGCGAAAACGATATGTCTTTTATGCGGCTGCCGGACAAGGCTCCGAAAATCACCGCTCCCACGCCCACGTCCGACGCAGTCTTGTCTTTTTCGGGCAGATCGGGATTTTTCGCGTCTATTATTTCCCTTGCCTTCTCTACGGCGCTATCAAGCACGTCGCTCAAAAACACCACGTTGCCTTTACGCGTGGACAAACTGCCCGCCCCTTCCAAGCTCACCATACCGAAGGGAACGTGAACGCAGTCCTTTGCCCATTCGTATCCCATCAGTTCCAGCACTTTGAAGATCTGACGGAAATGAAGATTCTGCTGATATGCGACAACGTAAAGATTTTTGTAAAAGTCGTAAGTCTGCTTGCGGTAAAAAGCTGCTGCCAGGTCGCGGGTAGCATAAAGCGTTGC
>USEG01000101.1 GCA_900553555.1 uncultured Clostridia bacterium | reverse complement strand
AAAATGTTTAAGCCACGCCGCCACTTTGGTCTCGTCGCTTAGATCATCGCCCTGAAAACCGCGCGTCGCCGCCGCCGCGTAAAGCGAGTTCATGTAAGGATCCTCGCCGGTGGTTTCGACAACACGGCCCCAGCGTGCGTCCCGCGCAAGATCCGCCATGGGAGCAAACGTCGCCTGAATACCGTATGCGGTGGCTTCCTTTGCCGCCATAGCGCACAGCTTTTCGACAAGTTCGGGCTCGAAAGTGCATCCGAGAGCCAAAGGCACGGGGTATATCGTGCGGCAGCCGTGAATGACGTCCATCATGCCGGCAAGCGGTATTTTATTGGGGTCGCCCGCCATGTGTTCTTTCTGCATGCGAATCATGCTGTCCGCTCCGCGGTAGTTTAGCGTCGAACCGACGGCAAGCACGTCTTCCTTCGTCAGGTGCATGCTAAGCGCGGGACCTGTAATGTCTCCGTTTTCGTCGGTGGCTATTATGTTTGCGTTTAGCTGCGTCATCTGCGCCGCCTTCTCTCTTACAGACATAGAGGCGATTATTTCTCTTAGTTTTTCGTCCGTGTACTTACTCTGCATTGTATTTCTCCTTATACTATTTTATTACCGTATCTATTACCGCGCCGCCAAGGCATCTCCGCTTTTCGGAAAGGTCCGACTGCGTGTACAAAACCACATACTGCCCGGGCGTTACGGCGCGCTGGGGCTTTTGGAATTCGACTCTCAACTTATCGCCGTCAATGTGCGCAAAAACCTCTTGCTCGCCTTGTCTGTAGCGGAATTTTGCCGTGCAATTAAAAGTTTTCTTATCCCATTTGCCTATTATGTTTACGCCGCTCGCGATAAGACCCGACGAAAACAGTTCCTCTCCTTCGCCCGATGAGACGATAAGACGGTTGTGCTCCAAATCTTTATCCACGACGTACCAGCGGTTTGCGTCCTCGCCGGCTATACCGCCGACGCCCAGGCCCTTGCGCTGTCCCAGCGTATAATACATAAGGCCGGCATGCTCGCCCACTTTTCTGCCGTCGGTCGTAACGATATCTCCCTTTTGCCCGGGCAGATACTGCGCCAGAAACTGCCTGAACTTACGCTCGCCGATAAAGCATATTCCCGTGGAATCTTTCTTTTTGGCGGTAATAAGTCCTTCGCGCTCCGCTATCTCCCGCACCTGGAACTTTTGCATATTGCCCAGCGGAAACAGCACGTTTTTCAGCTGTCCGGTACGCACTTGATTTAAAAAATACGTCTGGTCCTTCGACTGGTCGGCGGCGGCAATAAGTTGGGGCGTGCCGTCGTCATCTTTAGCTATATCGCAGTAATGCCCCGTGGCAATATAGTCCGCCCCCAGCTGCTTTGCGTATCCGACAAACGGCCCGAACTTTATTTCGCGGTTGCACAAAACGTCGGGATTGGGCGTGCGCCCCTTTTTGTATTCGTCCAGAAAGTACTTAAACACTCTGTTCATGTACTCTGCGGCAAAATTAACGGAATAATAGGGAATACCCAGCTTTCCGCAAACGCCCGTAACGTCGTTCCAGTCGTCGGCGGAAGTGCAAACGCCGTCGTCGCTGTCTTCCCAGTTGTGCATAAAAAGCCCCACGACGTCATAGCCCTGCTTTTGCAGCATATATGCCGCGACGGACGAGTCGACGCCGCCGCTCATTCCCACAACCACTCTTTCCTTCATACTCCCGTCCTCAGCGAAGGCTGTGCGTTTAGCGACAAATCCGCCAAATCTTTGCCTTCTCTTATGCTGAAATAACCCCGCGACGCAATCATGACGGCGTTATCGGTGCAGTACACGGGCTGCGGAAACAACACTTCGCACCCTTCTTTTTTGCCGCGTTCAAAAAGCGCCGACCGCAAGAACGAGTTGGCCGCCACTCCGCCGGCAAGTACCACCGTCTTTCTGCCGGCACGCCGCGCCGCCTCGAACACCGTATCGGTAAGGAGCGATACCGCCTCTTGCGTCACGGAGGCGCACACGTCCTCTTTTATCACCTGCTCGCCGCGCTGTTCGGCGTTGTGCAGATAGTTTACCACCGCCGTCTTCAAACCCGAATACGACAGCGACAAATCGGCGTTTACCGTCTTGTGAACATGATAAAATTTTATTACGGGACGGCCCTTTTTTGCCAGCCTGTCTATTTCGGGCCCGCCGGGATAGGGAAGTCCCAAAAGCCGCGCCACCTTGTCGAACATTTCGCCTATCGCGTCGTCGGTAGTGCCGCCCATATAGCGATAATCGCAATAGCCGCGGACGTCTATCATCATGGTGTGTCCGCCCGACGCCACCAGCGCGAGAAAAGGCGGCTCCAGCTGCTTAAACTGCACAAAATTGGCGGCAATGTGTCCTTCGATATGATTGACGGCGATAAGCGGCTTGTCGCACGCCATAGCAAGCGCCTTTGCCGCGGTAACTCCCACCAGCAGCGCGCCCGCCAACCCTGCGCCGTAAGTAACCGCCACGGCGTCGATTTGCTCCATTGTTACCGCCGCGTCTTTTAGCGCGGAGTCAATGCACGACGTGATGGACATGGTGTGATTTCTAGACGCCACTTCGGGCACCACTCCGCCGAACCTGCGGTGCACTTCTATCTGCGACGCTATAATGTTCGACAACACTTCTCTGCCGTTTTTTACCACGGCGCAGGCCGTTTCATCGCACGAACTCTCTATTCCCAGCACCAAAACGTCTTGTTTTGTCCTTAATTGTTGGTATTTTTGCAAAATATCGTACATATTTTCATGATTTACGCAAATAATCGTCTATAAAAGGCTCGATGTCTCCGTCCATGACGGCGGCGATATCGCTGTTTTCATAGCCGGTGCGATGGTCTTTCACCAAAGTATAGGGCTGGAAGACGTATGAACGTATCTGGCTGCCCCATTCGATTTTTTTGATTTCGCCCTTTATGGAATTGGCTTTTTCCTGGTTTTCGCGCTCGCGCAGTTCGACAAGCTTGCTGACAAGCATTTTCATGGCGGTTTCGCGGTTTTGGATCTGCGAACGCTCGTTTTGGCACTGGACGACGATACCCGTCTTTAAGTGCGTGATTCTGACGGCGCTGTCGGTTTTGTTGATATGCTGGCCGCCCGCTCCGCCCGAACGATAGGTGTCGACACGTATGTCTTCGGGCCGAATCTCTATGCTGGTGTCGTTTTCTATTTCCGGCATGACTTCAAGGCTGGCAAAGGACGTGTGCCGGCGCGCGTTGGCGTCGAAAGGCGAAATCCTCACCAGACGGTGAACGCCCTTTTCCGCCTTTAAGTAACCGTATGCGTTGACTCCTTTTACCATAAACGAAACCGACTTTATTCCGGCGACGTCGCCCTCTATGCGGTCCAGCTCTTCCACGGTATAGCCGCGCTTTTCGGCATACATGCGGTACATTCTGTAAAGCATGCTCACCCAGTCCTGGGCCTCGGTGCCGCCCGCGCCCGCCTGCAGCATTAAAATGGCGTTGTTTTTGTCGTACTCGCCTTTAAGCAGCGTTTCGAGATTCAATTCGTTTATTTCCTTTTCCAGCGCGTCGTAGGTGGAATTGAGCTCGCCTTCATAACTTTCGTTGTCCTTTTCGTTTTCCACCAGCTCGATAAGCGTTTCGAGGTCGTCGAGTCCGCCTTGCAGACGCTTAAGAGTGCTTAGCCTTTCCTGCGTGTACTTTGCCTCCGCGTTAATTTCGGCGGCGCGCTTGGGATTGCTGTACAAGTCGGGGTCCTGCTGCTGCCGGGCAAGGTCGTCGGCCTTTTTTTTGAGATGTTCTACGTCAAAGGCCTTGCAAACGCCGTCGAACAGCGTGCGCAGATTTTTTAGTTTGAACTTTAAATCGTCTAATATTAACATATATCCTCTTTATTGTGTCGTATGCGCCAAAACCATACCGTTATTTTCCAAAATCAAGCCGAGAGTTGTTTATGCTCCCGGCGTAATTGGTTTTATTGATTTTTTCCGCAGCAGTTTTTGTATTTTTTTCC
The DNA here is from genome assembly GCA_900553555.1 of uncultured Clostridia bacterium. Classification (GTDB taxonomy): domain Bacteria; phylum Bacillota; class Clostridia; order Christensenellales; family Pumilibacteraceae; genus Neoclostridium; species Neoclostridium roslinense. The sequence goes on along the minus strand of USEG01000101.1, from coordinate 33 downwards.
GCTGCCGCAGGGACAGGGATCGTTGCGGCCTAT
>USEG01000100.1 GCA_900553555.1 uncultured Clostridia bacterium | reverse complement strand
ATGTCCGCTCCGCGCCCGTCCTCTTCTATCGGATAATATTCGCCTTCCCGAGTCTCCTCCATAAGCGCATATTTCCAGCGGCAGCTTTGCACGCATTCGCCGTGATTGCTTAGGCGTCCCGACATATAATTGGACAAAAGACATCTGCCCGAATAAGATATGCACATTGCGCCGTGCACAAACGCCTCTATTTCCACCGGCGGCGGCACAAAGTCTCTTATTTCGCGTATTTCATCCAAAGTAAGTTCGCGCGCCATAACAAGACGCTTTACGCCCAAGTCGGCGAAAAACGCGGCCGCATATTTATTTGTGGTGTTTGCCTGCGTCGACAGATGTATATCCAAATCCGGAGCATATTTTTTTACCTCGGACAATACGCCCATATCGCTCACCAAAACTCCGTCGGCCTTTACTTCGTCGATGAGACGTATTATGTCAGGCATAGTACTAAAATCCGCGTTATGTGCGAAAATATTAAGCGTAACATACACTTTTTTGCCGTTTACATGACAGTATTCGACAGCTTTTTTAAGCTGCTCGGCGTCAAAATTATCGGCGTATGCGCGCAGACCGAATTGCTTGTATGCCAAATAAACCGCGTCGCATCCGAAATACACCGCGGTTTTTAATTTTTCCATATTGCCCGCCGGGGCCAAAAGTTCGATCTTCTTCATTTTATCCTGACAGCCAGCGACATTCCGTCGCCCACCGGCAAAATGCCGGCCATAAAATCCTCGTCGTCTCGTAGCTTTTCCAGATATTCCAAAATGCCGTTGATTATGGTAAGTTTGCTGTGCTTGACTTTTTCTTCGCCCGATAGCATTCCGTTGAAAAGGACGTTGTCGCACAAAATTATTCCGTCGACTTTTAACATTCGTTTAAGGTACGTAAGATATTCGCGGTAGTGCGTCTTCGGCCCGTCCATGAAAATAAAGTCGTACTCTCCGTCCATAAACGGCAGTATTTCGCCGGCGTCGCCCACAAAAAGCGTATATCGCCCCAAATAGCCCAATTCGTCAAGGTTACGACGGGCAAGACGCGCATAATTTTCGTCTATTTCTATTGTAGTCAGATGCCCCGCGCAGTTGCGCAGCATCAGCTGGGCACTGTATCCGATTGCAGTCCCCACTTCCAGAATTTTCGCCGGCTGTTTTAGAAAAATCATCTGTTCGAGAAAAACCGCCGACTCAGGCAGCAAAACGGGAATCATGTTGCGGTCGGCATACCGCATCATTTCCGCCACGACGGGATTTTTTTCTTCTTTCAGCAGCCCGCGTATAAAGCTGGAATTTTTAGACGGCGTTTTAAACGGCATATCAGTCTTCCAGAATTACCGGTATTACCATCGGATTGCGGCGAGTACGTTTGAAAAACAGATTTTTGAGTTCTTTTCGCATCACCGATTTTACCTGCGTCCAATCGGCGGCCCCCTTCAAATCCATTTGTGAAAGCGCGTTTTTAAGCACTGTCTTTGCTTCTTCTATTATTGCGTCCGATTCTTCGTCGGAATACATAAAGCCTTTGGACGTTATGTCGATGCCGAAAATCTCTCCGGACAAAGAATTTATGCCTACGGCGGCGACAAACAAGCCTTCCTCCGACAAATGTTTGCGGTCGCGCAGCACTATGCTGCCTACATCTCCCACACCCAGGCCGTCCACCAAAAGACATCCCGACGGAATATTGTCTCCCATGCGGAAAGTTTTGCCCGTTATCTCGATGCGGTTGCCTATGTCGGGGATAATGATATTGTTGGCGGGAGTTCCCATCTTTACAGCCAGCTCGGCATGCTTTTGAAGATGCCGTCTTTCGCCGTGTACGGGAATAAAATATTTCGGCTTGATGAGCGCATGGATGAGTTTTAGCTCGTCCTGACAGGCGTGTCCGCTGGCATGTACTTCCGCAAGGCGTTCGTAAATGGCGCGAGCGCCGTGCTGGTATATGTTGTTTACCACATTGTACACCATTTTTTCGTTGCCGGGAATGGGAGAAGCGGATATGATTACCGTATCGTTGTAGCCCAGCTGAATCTTCGGAAACTCGCCCGCCGCGATACGCGTCAATGCACTCATGGGTTCGCCCTGGCTGCCGGTCGTGATGATGATAAGTTTTTTATCCTCTTCCTTATCTATCATGTCGATATCCACAACGCACGAGCTGTCCAGCTTGAGCTCGCCTATTTTCGTGGCGCACTCCACCACGTTGATCATGCTCCTGCCGGCAAACGCCACCTTGCGCTTGAATTTTTTGGCAAGGTCGACTATCTGTTGCAAACGATGTATGTTGGACGCGAATGTGGCGATAAAAATGCGCCTATCCTGGTTTTCGTTTAAGATATGCGCGATGGATTCGCCCACCTTCGCTTCGGACATGGACGATCCTTCCCTTTCGACATTGGTGCTTTCCGCCAGCAGCAAAGTGACGCCCTTGCCGCCTATTTCGGCAATGCGCTTTAAGTTGATGACGTTGCCGTCGATGGGCGTATAGTCCACCTTGAAGTCGCCGGTGTGGAAAACCAACCCTATGGGCGTCGTAATGGCCAAAGCGCAGCTTCCCGCAATGGAATGGCTGACGTTGACAAATTCCACTTTGAATTTCGTCCCCAGCGATATTACGCTGCCGGGTTTGACAACGTTGAGAGATATTCCGTCGAGCTTTTGCTCGCGCAGTTTGTTGTCTACCAGCGCCAACGTAAGTTTTGTGCCGAATACAGGCACGTTAAGATCTTTAAGAACATAGGGAAGCGCCCCTATATGGTCCTCGTGACCATGCGTGAGCACTATGCCCTTTACTTTTTCTCTGTTGGCAATGAGATACGACACGTCGGGAATAACCAAATCTATTCCGGGCATATCTCCGCCCGGAAAAGAAGATCCGCAGTCTATGACGATAATTTCGTCATCGCATTCCAGCGCAGTCATATTCTTGCCGATTTCGCCTACTCCGCCTATAAAACTCACTTTAAGAGTAGGTCCATCATTACGCTTTTGCAAATGAACCTCCGAATATTTGTATTTATGTATTTTGATTTATGTCGACTATATTATACTACAACTAAAAAAAAATAGCAAACGTTTACAGCCACGCTTGCGTTATTTTTTATAAATAAACGTATGTTTTTTGACGCCGGAAAATTTGTCGGCAAAATAATACGGTTTTTGACGCAAAAATGCTTTTTTCGCGCCGTCAGACATCCACGAATATTCCGTCTTTAATAATGCGCTTAAAGTGGGCGCCGCTTACCTTTCCGCCCAGCACGACGCAGTCGAATACCTGAGCGCCCCGTTTTACCACACTGTCGCCGCAAATTATGCTGCCCGCCGCCCGTCCGTATATTCTTGCCGACTTAGCGACGGCATTGGTGCCTTTCAGCTGCATCGTAGCGTCCATTGCGTCGAGATAGGGATACTTGTAGCCGCTCAAAAACAATCTGTTGGTCTCGTAATAGCTTTTTATGCTGCCCAAATCGCTCCAATAGCCCGTATGTTTATACGAATACAATGTCTTTCTTTCCATAAGCAAAGGAAATAAATCCTTAGAAAAGTCGAAAGCCGTGTTTTCGGGAACCAGCGACAAAACTTTCCTGTCTACGACATACACTCCGAGATTTACGGTGTTGCCGTACGCGTTGCTGCCGGGTTTTTCGTAAAAGCGAGTTACTAAACCTCTGTCATCGCTTTTGACCACGCCGTACTGAGAGGCGTCGTCCGCTTCTTTTACCGCCATGGTTACCTCGGCGCCGGAGGCTCTGTGAAAATCCGTCATCGCGCTTAGATCTATATCGGATATGCAGTCGCCGCTTAGAACTAAAAACACGTCGCCCAAAAACTTTTCGGCATGCTTGACGCTGCCGCAGGTTCCAAGCGGTTTATCCTCCGTCCGGCAGCGCGTTTTTATTCCGCGGTAACCGGATACATAATCGCATATAAGCTGCGCCTTATAGCCCAGCGTTAAAATTTCTTCTTCTACGCAATAATGTTTCAACTGCGCCGTGACATAATCTAAAATAGGGCTGCCGGCTACCGGC
>USEG01000099.1 GCA_900553555.1 uncultured Clostridia bacterium | reverse complement strand
GATGAATTATTATATGAATGTGACGAATTTTGCTCCCGGCGAGCTGGCACGGCGCCTTTACCAGGAAATTGCGCTGGTAGAGGAAGAGCACGTCACTCAGTATGAAGCTCTTATCGACGCCACCGGCACATGGTGCGAAATGCTGTTGTGGCACGAATACACCGAATGTTATTTGTATTGGTCGTGTTATTCGACAGAGACGGACAATAAAATACGTTCGTTGTGGGAAGAAAATCTTGCTATAGAAATAGCGCATCTTCACAAAGCGGCACAATTGTTGCAAAAGTACGAAAATAAAGAGTGGCAAGAAGTAATTGCCGGAGGCGGAGAATTCCCCGAGCCGCTGTCACTGCACGAAAACATTGATTATGTACGCAGCGTTTTGGGTGCCACCGCGCAGTATACATCGGTTAAGGAAGATTACGAAAATATTGATAATTTGCAAAAAAATGCCGATTATTTTAAGTTTCAGCATAAATTAAATACTATGCCAGACATAGTACCGTCGCATAACGTAATAAAAACTTATATCGAACGCGAGGGTATTGATTATCGTTACGAAACGCAGCTGAATCCAGTTAGTCAATTGCGCGACAGAACGGAAGATAATGTTACCGTGGGAGTAAAGCCGGGCAGTGCCGACAGTTGTCGAGGCTTTTTCGAGAACGGAAAAACAAAAGTTTCAGTAAAAAAATGACAGATGAAATAGGTCCGGTAAAATTCCGGATCTTTTTTAACGTTTTGATATCCAAATCGACGAGTCGGGGCGGCGCGGCGTCACGTTTACAGTTTGCTGATTTGTATAAATTACTTTGCCGGGCGCGGCTCCGGACGGTTTTTTTACGTACTTGATAAGAGTATAATCTACGGGCACGTTTGCCGAGTCGGAGGCTTTTGAATAATAGGCGCAAAATGCCGCCACTTTGTTTATCGTCTCCTGCGGAACGTCCGCAGCTTCTATTACAGCGTGGCTGCCGTGGATTTTCTGCGTGTGCAGCCACAGGTAATTTTTTTGCGAATTTTTAACGATAGAGTCGTTTTGGTAGTTGTTTTTTCCTATTATTACGCGAAAGCCGTCGACGTTTAGTTGTATCGGAACGCTTTGTTTGTTGCTTTTCTGACGGTTTCTGGGCGCTTTGATAAGCTTTTCCGCCGTCATTTCCCGTTCGATTTCGTCCAGATCGTTATTGGTTACGGCACATTTGAGCGAAACCAGTATAGATTCGAGATAGTCCTGCCGTTCTTTGTTTTTTTGCAGCAGCTGCATTGTCGTAGCTTTTGTTGATTTGGCTTTTTCGTATTTTTTGTAGTGTATAGCGGCGTTTTTGGCGGGCGATAGATGCGGATACAGTGTGATTTTACGCTTATCGCCGGAAAAATAGTCGTCGACAAGAACGCTTGTGTCTCCCGGCTTAATACGGTATATATTCGATACTATTAAGTCGCCCAACATTCTTTCCTGTTCGCAGTCGTCGTTTTCTTTGAGACGGCTTTCAAAAATAACCGAATTGTTGGCGCAGTGATCCAACTGCTGCTTGACAATCTGATAAAGTTTTTTACCGCGTGACGATATCTGCATGATGTCCAGTCTGTCGTCGTAATATTTTTCCAAAGCGCTGCTTATCGACGGAAAAAGAATGTATTTTCCCTGCTCGCAGCCATAGGGAGAGGGGTAAAATCCCGTAAACTTTTCGTCGCTTTCCAATAGCGCCGGGCGGTAATCGTCTATCAGCGATAAAAACGCGTCGTATATTCTGCCGGCGTCTTCCGGGTTAATTTTATCGCAATCGTCGTCAATGCTGCTGCGAAATACTGCCTCTTTTATCGAGGCGGGAGCAAAGCCGATAAAGTTCTTTTGCAGATAGTTTTTTAACCCCGCGCCCTGATAGCCGCACACTGTCTTTTCGATGAAAAAATCCCGGGTTCCTATGTCGGTTTTTCCCGTTTGGGCGGGCGGCAAAGAGTAGTTAAGGCCCGGTAGCACCGCTCGCGTCGTCACGTCTAAAGGCAGGTGTTTGGCGCTGTCGGATATTCTGCCGTTTTCAGTCAGAATGATATTGGAAAACTTGCCCACAAGTTCGACGTACAGCACATAGTCTTTGGAAGAGAACATATTATTGGAAGAAGTTACGTCTATTTTTAGCACTCTCTCGTACGGGACCTGTGAAACGCGGCGTATTATTCCGCCGGTTAAATGTTTTCTTAAATGCATGAGAAAGGCAAAGGGAGTGTCGGGATTTTCCCCCGTTTTTTCGACAAGGCCGCAGCGCGGAGTGGCTGAACTGCACGAGATAAGCAATTTGACGTTTTTGTCTCCGGCGCGAATAAAAAATACGACGTCTTCGTACGTCGGCATAAAGATTCTGTCTATACGTGCGCCTTCAAGAAAAGAAAGTTCGTTTTTAAGATGATGTATCAAAAGCGCGTCCAGTGGCATAAAAAGGCTCCTTTTCATCAAAAATCCAAATAATATTATAGCTTTATTTGTTAATTTAGTCAAATAAAATTGACAAACCGGAAAGCTTGTGCTATTATATTATGCGGCTATGCGCAAACGGCTGCTATTAAGACGTGCCGGCCGCAAAACATGTAAAACACGGACGATGAAAGTATCGTTTGTTCGGAGGTAAATATGAATTACAATATCGAAGAAAAGAAAGGCGAAGTAAAAATTGATTTTGAACTCAACGCCAAGGAATGGGACGACGCAGTCAATAAAGCTTACCTTAAAAACAAAAGCAAGTATACAATCCCGGGATTTCGCAAAGGACAGGCTCCCAGAAAAATGATAGAAGCCATGTACGGCGCGGGAGTATTCTTCGACGATGCTTTCAATAACGCGTTTTACGACAGTTATCAAAAAGCGCTGGAAGAACATGAAGAAGTTTATCCCGTAGACGAGCCGAAAGTCGACATTCAGTCGCTTGATGAAAACGGCGTCAAGTTCAATGCCGTGGTGACGGTAAAGCCTCAGGTTAAACTCGGCGATTACAAAGGTATTAAACTGGAAAAAATTGAGTATAATGTAACTGCCGGCGACGTCAAGGCGGAACTTAACCGCATGAGAGAACAGGCGTCGAGACGCGTCGAAGTAAAAGACAGAGCCGTAAAAGACGGAGATATAGTCAAACTCGATTACAGCGGCAGCATCAACGGCGAAAAATTCGACGGAGGCACCGCCACAGATCAGGAGTTGGTTATAGGTTCCAACACGTTCATACCCGGATTCGAAAGTCAGATGATAGGTATGAATATCGGCGAAACCAAGGATATTACCGTCACTTTCCCCAAGGACTACCACGCGGCCGATCTTGCCGGCAAAGACGCCGTGTTTACCGTTACGGTCAAGGGTATTACCGAAAAGCAGTTGCCCGAACTGGACGACGCTTTTGCCAAAGACGTCAGTAAATTCGATACGCTCGCCGATTATAAGGCGGACATAAAAAAACGTCTTACCGAACAAAATCAGAATAAGGCTAAGATAGAAAACCAAAACGCCATTGTTCAAAAAGTTACGGATAATGCCGAAGTGGACATTCCCCAATGCATGATAGACCGCGAAACCGATTATATCATCGAAGACATGAAGCAGCGCCTTGCGTATATGTACGGCGGACTCAAATTCGAGGACTATCTCAAATACACCGGCAGCAGCGAAGAACAGTTTAGAAAGGACCGCGCAAAAGAAGCTGCCAATAACGTAAAAACACGTCTTACGGTAGAAGCCATCGTAAAAGCCGAAAATATTGAGGTTACCGATGCCGAAGTGGACGAAGCTCTTGCCAAAATGGCCGAAAGCGTAAAAAAGACGCCGGAAGAATACAAAAAGACAGTTTCGCCTCAGCAGCTCAATTATATAAAAAGCGACATACTTATGAAAAAGCTGCTGGACTTTCTTATGGAAAACAACACTTTCGAAAAGAAAGAGAGCAAGAAAAAAGCCGCCGCATCGGAGACTAAAGAAAGCGAGTAAGGAGGATATTTTTTATGATAACGAACAGCCTTGTTCCCATGGTCATCGAGCAGACCAACCGCGGCGAAAGATCATATGACATTTATTCG
>USEG01000098.1 GCA_900553555.1 uncultured Clostridia bacterium | reverse complement strand
GCCGGCGTAATAGGACACGGAGCGGTTTTGACCGGGCTTATCATGGACTATCTCGGCTACGACAGCATCACCGTTTCCGAGCGCGACAATGCGGAAGGATATCTTTTATACCGTCGGCGGCCGGCGGCGTGCAAACAGTAAAAATACAAAAAATTACAGTCTTTTTGCCAAATAAATTTGCCATGTCCGCGCACAATAGCATTGACGGAATACGTCAAATCTTTAAAGGAGGGAGCAAACCATGGCACAGAACACGAAAAAGACGATGAATAAGACCGGCGCAAAGAACAAGACGACCGGCAAGACAACCGCCAAAAATTGCAAAAACTGCAAATAATTACGGCAAAGCGACATTACCGTCCGGTATATCGTACAAAAAAAGGCGAAGAGTTTTTCTCTCCGTCTTTTTTTTGCAAGCAGCGCCCGGAAAAATTTTCTGCCTTTTACGCGCGCATAATATTTAATTTTTTACATTCATGCCTGCCGTTCGTCATGCCTGCCGCTCGTCTCCGTCGTCGGCATTTTTCGCGGCGGATTGCGCCTTTTCTTTTCTTGCCGCCCATTTGCCGGAAATAAACTGCATGAGATAAGTCACCAGCATGACCACCAAAATAACTATCAAAATGGCGAGCATACCCTTCCACGTAATTTCCAGCGCCTTAAACAACGTGTCTTTATTAAACGTCATCGCCGATATCAAATTAAACATATTTTTCCTCCTCCTTACAGCACAAGGCCTATAATAAGGCCGCCCACTATTGCGGACGCTATCTGTCCCGAAACGTTTGCGCCGACAGCGTGCATCAGCAGATAATTCGACGGATCTTCTTTAAGGCCTATCTTATGCACGACGCGCGCCGACATGGGGAACGCCGAAATGCCGGCAGCTCCTATCATGGGATTTATCTTCTTTTTCGAGAACAGGTTCATGACTTTTGCGCACAATACTCCGCCCACCGTGTCGAATACAAACGCAAACAGTCCCAGCACCATTATCATGAGCGTATCCCAGCGCAGGAAATATTCCGCCTGCATCTGGAAAGCTATGGTGATGCCCAACAGCAGCGTTATAAGGTTGGCAAGGTTATTCTTGGCCGTATCCGCCATAGAAGGCAGAACTCCGCATTCGCTTAAAAGGTTGCCGAACATCAAAAATCCCACCAGTGCCAGGCTCTTGGGCGCGATAAGTCCGGAAATGAGCGTTATGACAATGGGAAAGAGAATTTTGACGGTTTTGCTGGCGTGTTTTGTCGTGTAATCCATGCGTATGCGGCGCTCTTTTTTGGTGGTAATGAGCTTGATTACCGACGGCTGTATGATGGGAACAAGCGCCATATACGAGTACGCCACTACCATGATAGGTCCTACATACTGGCTGGCCAGCTTCATCGCCACCAGTATAGACGTGGGGCCGTCCGCCGCGCCTATTATACCTATCGACGCCGCGTCGTTGATATTAAAGCCCAATAGCGACGCGAGTATTATGGTCACGAAAATGCCTATCTGGGCAAACGCTCCCAATATCATGAGTTTGGGATTTACGATGAGCGGCTCGAAATCTATCATGGCGCCTATGCCTATAAACAGCAGAATGGGCAGCGCCTCCGACGCCTCTATACCCACTTCAAACAGCCACTGAATTATGCCTGCTCCTCCCGCGGCCGCCTCGCCTTCGCCCACGGCCTCCGTAAGAACGTTGGAAAAAGGAATGTTTACCAGTATCGCGCCGAAACCTATCGGCAGCAGCAGCGCCGGTTCCATTTCCTTTTTGATGGCAAGCCAGATGAGAACAAGGCCTATTATCCACATGACCACATGCTGCCATGTCACCGCTTGCAGCGTCTCGATAAGAAATTGCATATAACCTCCTTTAATAAAAAAACCACGCCGAAAAAGGCATGGTCTCGTCATTTAAAATTAAACCGGGGCAAAGTATGCCCGTGTTAGCGACTTAATTGCGAAACAGTCCTCGCCGACTACTCCCCATTGACATATAGTATTATATTTATTTTGACATATTATGTCAAGCGATAATACGGGCTTTTTTATATGGAGAACGCAATTGTGCGCAAAGTACAATGGTGTTATACGGTTTTACCCGTCTCGTAGGCGGCGGCAAACGCGGGCGTATCTTTCACCTCTCCCGCCTTTTCAACTCCCGTGGCGCGGATAACGCCTTTGAGTTCCGCTCCGTCAAAACATTCTATCCAACCTTCCAGCCCCTTTACCGCTCCGTCCATGGCGCGCTCTTCCGTATCGGCGGAAGTCGCCAGCAAATACACTTCCTTAAACTTGTTTTCGCGGTAATAAAGGGGATTAAGCCTGTCTAGAAAGGTCTTCATCTGACCGGACATTTCGTAGTAATATATGGGCGTGGCAAATACGATGACGTCGCTGGACGAAAACTCGTCATACAGCGCGTTCATGCCGTCTTTTTGCACGCACGCGCCGTGGCTGCTGCAATAAAGACAGCCCAGGCAGAATTTAAGCTCGATATCGCGTACGTTTACTTTGGTCACGATATTTCCTCTTTCCTCCGCTCCTTTGGCAAACTGCTGCGCCAACAGCTCGGAATTGCCGTTTTTGCGAGGCGTGGCCGACAAAATAAATACTTTTTTCATGGGTATTCCTCCGGTATTATTATTTGAGAATAAACTGCATCGCAACGGGGTTGTGATCGGAATAAACAAACTCGGTATCGACGTTGACGACGCTCACAACTTCCACGTTGTCGCTTACCAAAAATCCGTCCACTATCAAAGTAAAGGTGTTTTCGTCATAGGGAACATCGCAGTTGCGGCAAGTGGCAACGGGTGCGCCCTTATAGTTCAAAGCGCGCGAAATGCCGTCGTAACCGGCAAGAATATCTTCCGGAAAGGGCTGAGCCCAGCCGTACGACACGTTTTCCGCTTTATTAAAGACAAATGTGGAGTCGCCCGTAAAGTCGTGGTTAAAATCGCCGCCGCACACGCAGTAATTGCCTTTTTTGTATTCCGCTTCCATATCGCTGAAAAGCATATTGAGCTGAGCCGCTCTCACTTCCTCGTCGGCGCCGTAGGCGGACGTATGCACATTGTACAAAACCAGCTGTTTGCCGTTGTCCACGGGGATGCGCGTCACGCTGTAGCACCTGTCAAGATCCAAAAACTTTTCCAAGCCGCTCGAGACCGGCAGCGACCGTCTGACCGCAGACTGCATGTTAAATCTGCTGAAAGTATAGATGCCGCTGTTGGAAGCGCCGTGCGGTTTGAGTATAGGATAAAACAAGTACGCCGAATGATAGTTTTCGGCAAACACGGAGGCGTAATCATCAAAATATCCGTCGATAATCTTGCGTTGATCGACATGGAAACTGCGGTCGGCATCGGTGTCCACTTCCTGGAAAAACGCAAAATCCGGCTTTAATAGCTGCACCGCCTTGGAGGCGTTTTGCACACATTCGACTACGCTTTCCTTGCTCTTGGCGCGCGACTCCGTCCCGCCGTCCATAAAAAAGGTAAAGTCCTGCGTGTATGCTCCGAACCCTATGTTCTGCGTGACTATGGTATACGTCTCGCCCGCCGCGGCCTGTCCCTCCTTCGCCGAATTAGTCGGCGTCAGCTGAAGGTTGTCGGCTATGCGCGAATAGGAAAAGTACACATATCCCAAATATCCTGCTATCACCAGCACTGCCGCTATTATAAGTGCCAGCAGCACCTTTAATATTATCTTTATGGTTTTTATCATAATGCAAAATAATATGCGGCAAAAAACCGAAAGGCCGCTTAGCGTCCCGTCGGCTTTTCCCGTACAATCAAAGTGACAAAACTACTTATTCCGCGGAGAATTCGTCTTTACCCACGCCGCAAAGGGGGCAGGTAAAATCGTCGGGCAGATCCTCGAATTTTGTGCCGGGAGCAATGCCCATATCGGGGCAGCCGGCCTCTTCGTCATACTCCCATCCGCAAACATCACATACGTATTTCATTCGTTGTTCCTCCTTGTAAATATATTAATACACAGCCTATATTACTGTTATATTTGTGTTGTTCTGTAACCTTAATATGTATAAATGCTTTTAGCATTTCCATAA
>USEG01000097.1 GCA_900553555.1 uncultured Clostridia bacterium | reverse complement strand
TATCGGCAGCGACAAGCAAAACGTCGTGCTTTTGGTTTTTGAACATTTTGGCAAGCTTTCCTATCGCCGTCGTTTTACCCACTCCGTTTACTCCCGCAACGAGAATTATAAGCGGATACTCGTATTCGGGCAGCTCGTTTTCTTCCAAAATGTCAATCATTATCTGTTTGAGTTCTTCTTTTGCCTGCGTTCTGTCCGTAATCATTTTTTCATCGATAACATCCCGCAGCTCGTCTAAGATACGTTCGGTGGTTTCCGCTCCTACGTCGGATGTCAACAATATTTCTTCCAACTCGTCGTAAAAATCATCGTTCAATACGCCGCCCGTAAATAATTTGTTAAGACTGTACGCTATTTTGTCCTTTGTCTTTTTTAATCCCTCTTTGATTTTAGCAAATATTCCCATATTGACCTCTTTTATGCCGGTTCAGCAACGGACACAGCTTCGCTAAGCTGTACCGATACTATTTTGCTTACGCCCTTCTCTTCCATAGTGACGCCGTAAAGATTGTCGGCAAGCTCCATCGTGGGCTTTCTGTGCGTTATCACGACAAACTGCGTCTCCTCGCTGAAACGACGCAAATACTTTGCAAACCGACCGGCGTTTGCGTCATCGAGCGCCGCCTCTATTTCGTCGAGAATACAAAACGGCATGGGTTTAAGCCGCAGTATGGCAAACAAAATGGCTATTGCCGTAAGCGCCTTTTCCCCGCCGGACAGCAGCGTAATAGACTGTAACTTCTTTTCGGGAGGCTGAGCCACAATTTCTATTCCCGCTTCCAGCAAATCGTCGCTGTCCTGCAAAATGAGATCGGCGGTACCGCCGTTAAACAATTCCTTGAAAATCTTTATAAAATTAAGCCTTATCTGTTGGAAATTGGTTTCAAACCGCGACAGCATCTCCGCGCTCAGATCTTTAATAATCTTAACCATGTCGTCCTCGGCTTTTAGAAGATCGTCTCTTCTCGAACATTCGACCTCATAACTTTCCGACAATTCGCGGCTTTGATCTATTGCGTCCACATTTATATTCCCCAAAGCAGCCATTTTACGTCGAAGCTGGTTGATAAGCGGCATGCCTTCCTGCGCATTATAGTCGGCATCCTTAAAAGGCAAACACGTTTCATAAGTAAGCTGATACTGTTCGAAGATATTGTTTTGCATTTTCTCGATATCTTCGTCCACCTTTATGAGCAGCATTTCCTGTTTTGTGCGATTTTCGCGCAGAGTCTGAATTTCCGACATAAGGCCTTCTCTGTCCGCATCCAAAGCACTCACGTTTTGCTGCAATTCCAGTTTGTGTTTGTCTAAATTGCTTAATTTAACTTTGATTTCATCTATTCTGCCGGCGTCGATTTTATTTACGTTTGTCACAGATTTTTCAATTGCGCGCTCTATATCGTTTATCTGCGCTTTATTTGATTCTATTTCCGCAGCATTAGCGTCGATTTTTTGTTTGAGTTCCTGGGAACGTGCTGTAAATCTTTCGTAGTCCGCCGTACAGTTTGAGATATTATTTTCCGCCTGAGTTATTTCCATCTTTTTGGCAGTCAGCTTTTCCTGTAATTCGTCTCGCGATTTCTTTAACAAATCAAAAAGCTGTTGACTCTTTTGATCGCTGGCCTTAGAATCCTGCGTTTTGGACTGTATTAGATTCTCCAACCGGCCTACGCTGTTTAAGTCCTCGTTGATTGAAGCAAGTTTCTTTTCAGCCTGTTTACTGTTTTTTTCCGTTACTTTTATTTCGGAAGACAGCTCGCCCAACGTTTGCTGACGTTTTTGCTCGTCCTCGGTTTTCAGCGCTTTTTCAATTTCCAACTCATGCAGACTTTGGCGGATCTGCTGGGCTCGCTCTTCTAATTTTTCATGCTTTTCCACCAATTCCTGCTTTTTTTGCTGATAGTCGTTTAGCTCCTGCTGAATCTTGGACAAAGCGGCGTTTAGCTCTTTTAGTTCACGTTCGTGACTGAAAATATTGGCGATATCGTTTTTACGGCTGCCACCCGTTATTGACCCCTGCGTATTTATCACGTCGCCGTCAAGCGTGACAATACGAAAAGCATAATGCGTTTTTCGCGCAAGACCAATGGCCGCATCCATGTTTTCCGATACGACCGTTCCACCCAGAAGACCTTTGATGACGCGATCGAATTTTGCGTCATAGCGCACCAACTGGTCTGCCGCTCCATAGCATCCTTCCGATTTTAGCGTCGCATTGTACGACGAATCTATATGACGCGGCTTTATTGCGTTAAGCGGCAAAAATGTGACTCTTCCGTAATTTTTACGTTTTAAGTATGATATAAGCCATTTGGCGTCTTCTTCGTCCGATGTAATAATATTCTGCATGGCGCTGCCCAAAGCAGTCTCGATGGCCGTTTCAAATTTAGCGTCCATACTGACTATCTGCGCGACTACGCCTTGTATGCGCTCGGATACTTCGCTGTCGGTTTTTGAATCTTTTAACAGATTTTTAACGCTGAAAGTATATCCTTCGAAAGCGGTGCGCATTTCGTTAAGAATTTTCTGCCGGGATTTTGACGCAATGAGTTTTTCGCTTAGTTTTTCCGATTTATCGGTATAAGAAGATACTTCGGACAAAATATCGTTGTCACGCGATATATTATCTTTCAGTTCCTCTTTAAGCTTTAAATACTCTTCGGCATTTTCTTTCAGTCTAATCTGCGTCGCGTCGAGATTTTTCTGTTCGACATTCATCTCTTCCCGCATAAGATCGAGATTGAGCTTATATGATTCTATGTCTTTTTCCAGCGCGGCTTTTTCCGTTTCGAGACGCGATAAATTAGATTTGATTTCCGCCAGCTTATCCATTGCCTCAAGTAGACTTTGCTGGTTAAACTGCGCCTCACTTTCTTTTTGAGTCAACGTCTCAACCGTGTTTGTATACTCGGTTTTTATCGCCTCTTCTTCCGATAAAAGTTTTTTTACCAAAGCTTCCAGGCGGGCATAGTTTCGGCGATTTAGCTCCATGTCCCGGTTTATATTCCCCAACTGTGCTCCAAGGTCGTCATTTTCGGCGCTAAGGCGTTCCGATGACGCTTTAAAGGAGGAAATACGTTCCTGTAAAACCTTCATATTGCCCGTCTGCTTTTCCATACCTACGGTAAGTTCAAGCAATTCGTTGCGGAGAGTTTCCAGATTTTTATCCAGAGAATTAAGATTGTACATAGATTCGTTGTAAGCGGCTATTTTCTGCTCGTATTGCTGAGATTTGAGACTTAATGCTTCGTTTATTTCATTAAGTTTGCCGCTTATTTGCGATTTAGCCTCGGATGCGGTGTCATATTGATGAATATATGTATTTATTTCGTGATATTTGAGCTGTTCGCGCAAATCCAGCCATTTTTTTGCCGTTTCCGCCTGCTTTCTCAGCGGTTCGAGCATACGCGCTTTTTCATCCAAAACCAGCGATACCTTCTCCAAATTATCGCGGGTGCGGGCGAGTTTGCGCTCCGCCTCCAGTTTGCGCGCTTTGAATTTCGATATTCCGGCAGCCTCTTCGAATATGGCGCGCCGGTCTTCTGGTTTAGCGCTCAAAAGTTCGTCTACGCGACCTTGTCCTATTATCGAATAGCCTTCCCTGCCCATACCGGCGTCACGCAAATATTCGGTTATATCTTTTAGCCGACACGGCGTTCTGTTTAATGCGTATTCGCTTTCGCCCGAACGATAAAGTTTGCGCGATATGACCACCTCGTCATAGTCAAGAGTCGGAAATAACTTTTCCCTGTTATCAAAAACCAGCGCCACTTCGCAATACGACATGGACTTACGCTTTTCCGTCCCGTTGAATATTACATCCTGCATAGAGGATCCGCGCAAAAGCTTGGCAGACTGTTCGCCCAGCACCCACCTGACGCAGTCGGCAACATTGCTCTTTCCGCAGCCGTTTGGTCCGACTATTGCCGTAATGCCGCCTTCGAAGGGTATTTCATATTTATCGGCAAAAGATTTAAATCCGTATATCTCTATTTTCTTTAATTTCAAAACTATATAGTCCCCGTTTATTCTTTGTCTTATATTATAACATTTTCATCCGATTAAAGCAAGAAAAATGCGGC
>USEG01000096.1 GCA_900553555.1 uncultured Clostridia bacterium | reverse complement strand
CGCCCGGCTGTGCGAACGGTTTTTTATATACGTTAATTGCGGTAAAAAATTATTTTTGTTCGGGGGCGTTTTCGGCGCTGTTGTTTTTGTTTGCGTCCAGCAGTTTGTTTTTGTCAAAGCGGAAAAACACGAAATAATAAAACAAAATCGCCACGGTGCACGCCGCCCATCCGACGGGATAGCTGAACGCAATGGGAAGAAATTCGTTGGTGACGAACGTCGACACGACATAAAGATATATCTGCCTTACGCCGATAAAACACCCCAGCATTATCAGCATGGGGGCCGTACTGTTTCCGGCGCCGCGCATTGCCGCCGCAAAAACCTGGTTGACGCACGAAAAAAGATAAAACGGCGTCATATATTTCAGCAGCAGCGACGCATGAGCCACAATATCGGGATTACTGTTAAAAATTTTGGCAACATCTCCCGAAAACAGCATGATGGGAACTATAAGAACTACGGACACTATCGTAGCCATGGCGTACGAACAATATGTGCCTTTTTTTGCACGCGACACGTTGCCCGCGCCCAAATTCTGACCGACGAACGTCGTGACCGCCAGCGCTATCGACTGAATGGGCAAAAACACAAACTGATCCACCTTATTATAGGTGGTCCAACCGCCCAAAGACGCGGTTTGCTCGGAATTGACGTTGCTTATGTACGACTGCACAAAGACGTTGGAAAACGCCGTAAGCGCCAGCTGAAGCGCCGCCGGAATTCCCACTATGACTATTTTTTTGAGTATGGGCCAGTCGATTTTCATCAATTTTGGCGTTACCCGTACGCAAAGACGCGTTTTTAACAGCGTGATGACCGTCAAAATCGCCGATACGGCCTGCGCTATAATCGTAGCGTACGCTACCCCCGCTACGCCCATATCAAAATTAAATACAAACACAAGGTCCAAAACGGTATTGATTACCGCCGCCACCGCCAAGTAATAAAACGGGCGTTTTGAATCGCCTACTGCGCGCAGAATCGCCGCTCCCATATTGTACACCAGCGTAAACACCGTGCCCGAAAAATATATAAGAAGGTACGTCTGCGCCGCCGGGTATATCTCCCCTTCCGTCGTGCGCAGCATAAGCTGCAGCATAAGCGGCGTTAATAGCAGCGAAACCGCCGTGAAGACAACGCTTAAAATTATCGTTATCAAAGCGGAAGTGTGAACCGTTTTGGACAGTTTTTCATTGTCGTTTGCGCCGAAATACTGAGATATCACGACGCCTGCTCCGCTCGCCAGTCCCGAAAACAATCCGATGTAAATATTGGTAATGGGGCCGACGCTGCCGACGGCGGAATATGCTCCGGCGTCTCCCGTCTGTCCTATCACCCACGTGTCCACCATATTGTACAACTGCTGAAAAAAGTTGCCCGCCAGCAAAGGCAGTGTAAATAGCGCAATGCATTTTATTATGCTGCCTTTTGTCATGTCGGCTTCGGCGCGCACTTTTTTGACCGCTGTTTTTTCCAAAATTTTCACCTCTATTAAATTATAACGTCTGTTTGCGGAATTTGCAAGCAAATTATGTCGCTTTACACGGCAACGGGTTTTTTAACGAAAATTATGCACGCCCTTTGCAAGCGTGCATAAATCTCTGCATAAAGACGGTGCAGCCCTAATCTTTTGATTTGTAATACAACATACAGTGGCAAAAGCCTTCGAATTCGGGATCGGCGATCTGTTCGCGGAATTCGCGACAGATGCACTTGTAATCTTCCGTCCGTTCGCGGCGGCAGGGGCAATATCCGCCTGTCTGTTTCAACCCCTCTTTTACCGCTTCGACTACTTTTTTATCCGGATTTAATTTTACCATTTTACGAATCGCTCCTGTCTTCTTTTTCGTTGTGATTTACCAGATTGTAATAATATCCTTTTTTCGCCATAAGCTGGGCGTGCGTACCGGCCTCGGCAATGGTGTGGTTGGCAATATAGAATATGCAGTCGGCCTTCTCGATGGTGGACAGGCGGTGGGCTATCACAAAGCTCGTGCGACCCGCCAAAATAACGTCAAGGGCGTTTTTAATGAGATTTTCGGTCTCGCTGTCTATCGAAGCCGTAGCCTCGTCCAGCACGAGAATCTTAGGGTCGGTGATAAGCACGCGGGCGAAAGATATGAGCTGACGCTCACCCGTGGAAAGACGCGAACCCTGTTCGTACGTCTGCGTATAGTAGCCTTCCGGCAGTTTGGAAATAAATTCGTCGGCCTTTACCAGCTTTGCCGCCGCTATACACTCCTCTTCCGTGGCGTCAGGACGGCCGTAACGAATGTTGTCGAGTATGGTTCCGCTGAAAATAAAGCTGTCCTGCATCATTACGCCTATCTGCTTGCGCAGCGAATAGAGCGTCACCTTGGATATATCCTGCCCGTCAATGTATATGGTTCCGCTGTCCACGTTGTAAAAACGCGACAGCAGGCTGACTATTGTGGTCTTGCCCGAACCGGTCGGGCCGACAAGCGCCACCATCTTTCCCGTGGACACCTCGAAATTGATGTTTTCGAGAATAATATGCGCGTTTTCGTAGCTGAAATATACGTTTTCGAACTTTACGTCGCCTTTTATGGGCGGCATCTCTATGGCGTCCTGTTCGTCGTAAACGGTGGGCTCCACTTCAAGAATGTCCATTACGCTTTCAAGGTTGCTGACCGCGCTGGATATTTCCTGCAAATAGGTGGCTATTTCGTTGAGCGGCGCGCTCAACATTCCGGCGTAGGCGATAAAGCTTATTACCGCGCCGGGGGTAAGCGACCCCAGCCCCATGCCCGAGGTGACCATATATACCACCACCGCATAAACTATGATTATGCCGATGTAGAAGAATCCGCTCATTGTGGGATAGTGCAATTCGTTGACATGAATGACTTTGAGCCACTTTTTGCGCTCTTCCTTATTGAGTTCGTCATAAATTTCGGTATTGCGCTGGCGGCGGTTGAAAGACGTAGTGACGCTGCTGCCCTGAATGTTTTCGGCAATGTAGGCAATGCGGTTGCTGCGTTTTTCGCGGTACACGCGGCGGCGACGTTCGAGTACGCGCGCTATCCACCCGAGAAGAAACACCATAGGTATTACGGCTGCAATCATGATGAGCGTAAGCCAGCTGCCCACCACACACATCCATATCAATATGGCGATGACTTTTACAACGTCGAGTATTAGCATTATTATGCTGGACGAAAATACCGTTGCCAATTCGTCGAGATACGAGGTGACGCGCACCAGAATTTTACCGTTGGGCCGCGAATCGTAAAAATCAAACGCCAGCTTTTGCAGATGTTCGTATGTGGCGTAACGGATGTCGTGCACTATGCCGTGCCCCACTTTTGTCATATAAAACTGACGGAAATAGCTGAATATGGTATCTGTGACCACAGCTATTACATACGCGCCTATCAACACCACCGACAGCGTGACGTAGTCCATGCCCAGATATTCCTTCTTGGGAATGACGTTGTCGACTATAAGGCCGTTAATCATGGGCGGAAGCATGGAAATAAACGTGATGATTATCATTAAGATAAACAGCACCGACAAAAGCTTGCGGTAGGGAATTACAAACTGAAGCGCATGGCGCAACTGACTTTTGGAGAGCTTTTTGGTTTGTTCGTCTTCGTAATAACGGTTTCTTGCCATTTTACGCCACCTCCTCTTGCTTGTTGACCATCTGTTCGTTGTAAATCATCCAGTACTTGCCCTTCCTGGCCATGAGTTCTTCGTGCGTGCCGCGTTCGATGATGACGCCGTCTTCCATGTAAAGAATTTCGTCGCAGAAGGACACGCTGGTGGCGCGGTTGGAGGCGATAATCAGCGTTTTATCCCCGTAATTTTTGCTTATGTTGTCAATGATTTCCTTTTCCGTCTGATAGTCGAGCGCCGACGTGCAGTCGTCCAGCAGGAGAACGGGCGCTTCCTTATAAAGGGCGCGCGCGATGGATACACGCTGTTTTTGTCCGCCCGACAAGCCCAGGCCGCGTTCGCCCACCACGGTTTCGTAACCGTCGGAAAGACGCGGAATAAATTTATTGACGCGGGCGAGTGCGGCAAACTTCTCTATCTTGTCCATATCCGTTCCCTCGTCGTAAAAGGCTATGTTCCTGGCGACGGTCTCCGAAAAC
>USEG01000095.1 GCA_900553555.1 uncultured Clostridia bacterium | reverse complement strand
TCCATGCGGCGGCGTCGTACACATCGATGGGCATGGGGGCGCCCGTTTTTAAGCAGTCGAAAAACTCTTTCAGCTCGAGATAATCCATTCCTCCGTGCCCCGACGCCATCTGCTCCGGCGTGATGTCGCGCCATGCGGCCGGCAGATAGTCGATATATTTCGCGCTATTGCCCGCCATCTTTTTATAGGCCGCGCGGGTGTCGAACATATCCTCGTCAACGCCGTCGACAAAAACCATGTCGGCGCTGCCGTCGTACAGCCCTTTTGTGCCTCTGACGCACAAAGCTCTGTCGTAAAATCTCGGCAGAGTCGTATCCAGCCGTATTAAAACCGTTTCGCCGCCGGCGCAGGTGATGATTGTGTCCACTATGTCGCCCTGAGCGAATCTTTTGCCCGCCAGTTCGGGATAAAGCTCTTTGTGGTCGCAAATATACTGCTCCATGCCTGCCGCCAGCGACGCCACGGACGTAAGTTTTACAAACCGGTTGCCGCGGTTGATGTTAAGAATTTTGGCGATGGGGCCGACTTCGTGCGTGGGATAGTTTTCACAGTTGCGATGCAGATAATTGCGTAGTCTGTAATGACGGTTTTGATATCCGCCGGCAATTTCCTGCCGCAGATCATGGGCGTACGCTCCCGAACAGTGCACTATTTTTCCCAATACGCCCGCCCGGGCAAGATTAGTCGCCAGCGTTTCGCCGCGGTCGAAACAGCAGTTTTCCAAAAACATAAACGGCGTTTTGGTGCGCTCCCACGTGTTTACCAGCCGCCATGCTTCTTCCGTATCATAACAGCCTCCCACTTCCATTGCGACGGC
This sequence comes from uncultured Clostridia bacterium, assembly GCA_900553555.1. Taxonomy (GTDB): domain Bacteria; phylum Bacillota; class Clostridia; order Christensenellales; family Pumilibacteraceae; genus Neoclostridium; species Neoclostridium roslinense. Next base: position 3,328 of record USEG01000095.1, on the reverse strand, counting down.
CACTCCTCTTTCAAGAGCGGCGCAGGCGACGGAAACATGGTCTTCCCACGAACACGACACAATTACCGCGTCGAGTTTTTCCCTGTCCAGCATATCTTCAAAACGGGTATATGCCGCGGCGGATGAATTATGGGAATTTTTAATGATATTTGCGGCGTCGTCCGCCCTGTCGGAATACAAATCGCACACCGCCGCCACGCAAACGCCGCGCATACTCAGCAGCACGCCTTTTAAAAGCGCCTGTCCGCGCGCGCCCATTCCTATCATTCCTACGTTGATTTTACTTTGCATTCGTGTCTCCTTTTTTTGTCGGATGTGACTTTTTGTCAATAAATGCCGCGCGTTCAGATAAGCGAATTGACTACCGACGTAAACTCCGTCGCGTCTTCTATATCAAATCCCGCCAACATTCTGGCCTCGCCGTACAGCACTTTAATATATTTATCCAGCGTTTCCTTGTCGCTGTCGTAATACGTTTTGAGTTTTTCGGCAATGGGGTGATTGATGTTGATCTCGAGCACCTTTTTCGCTTCCACGGGCATGGGCGAAGAGGCGCGCATGGCCTTAAATGTCTTTTCCATCTCCAGCGAAATATCTCCGTCGGCGGAAAGACAGACGGCGCTGGTCACAAGCTTGTCCGTAAAGCGCACGGCCGAAACCTTATCCCCCAGTTTTTCCTTGATATAATCTGAAAGCTCTTTGTACTGCTCTTTTTTCTCGCTTACAGCCGCTTTTTCTTCTTCCGAATTGAGTTCGAGATCTCCGTCCTGTATGTTGCGGAATTTTTTACCGTCGTATTCGCCCAGAACCTTCACGACAAATTCGTCGACGCTGTCCTTAAAGTACAGCATTTCGTAGCCTTTTGCGCGCAAAAGCTCCGTCTGGGGCATTTCGGCGATGGTCTTGTAGTCGGAACCGCAGGCATAATAAATGTCCGTCTGACCTTCTTTCATGGCGGCCACGTATTCCTTTAAGGTGATTAGCTTATCGCGCGTGGACGAACGGAACAGCAACAGATCTTTTAGTTCGTCTTTCTTAAAGCCGAAGTTGTTGTAGGCGCCGAATTTAAGCGTAAGTCCAAACGCTTCGAACATCTTATCGTAGTTTTCGCGCTCGTTCTCCAGCATTTTACCGAGTTCGGCGGTGATTTTCTTTTCTATGCCGCCGGCAATGGCTTTGAGCTGGCGGTCCTGCTGCAAAACTTCACGCGAGATATTAAGCGACAAATCGCTGCTGTCCACCACGCCCTTTACGAAAGCGTAACAGTCGGGCACCAGGTCCTCGCAGCAATCGGTGATGAGCACGCCGTTGCAATACAGCTGCAGTCCTTTTTTATAATCTTTCGTATAATATTCGCTGCCTGCGTGGGCGGGAATAAACAGCAGCGCCGTATAATTGACCGCGCCTTCCATGTTGGAGTGTATCACCTTTAAGGGCGCTTCGTAATCGTGGAACTTAGCCTCGTAAAAGCTGTTATATTCCTCTTCTTTTATCTGGCTCTTCTGCTTTTTCCACAGGGGTACCATGCTGTTGAGCGTCACCGTCTCGGTGTATTCCTCCTGTTCGTCGCTGCCCTCCTTCTTGCGCGAACGCGTAACGTCCATGACGATGGGATAGCGGATATAATCGGAATATTTTTTTACCAGCATACGCAGGTAATACTCTTCGGTGTATTCGTCGTAACGGCAATCGTCATCGTTGTCCTTTAAGTAAAGTTTGACGCTGGTGCCTACGCTCGTTTTGTCCGCAGGCTTTATTTCATAACCGGCCGAACCGGACGACGACCACATATACGCCTGCTGTTCGCCGTACGCCAAAGAAGTCACTTCTACCTTTTTTGCCACCATGAACGCCGCGTAAAAGCCCACGCCGAACTGCCCTATGAGCTCGGTCTTTTCTTTTTCGCTGTTCTTAAAGGCAAGCGTCCCCGATTCGGCGATGGTGCCCAGGTTTTTTTCCAGTTCGTCCGCCGTCATGCCTATGCCGTTGTCTTCCACGGTGAGAGTGCGCTGCTTTTTGTCGGCGATAAGCTTTATCTTAAAATCCTGATCCACTTTGTCGTCGGTAAGCGACTTAAAATGCAGCTTGTCGATGGCGTCGCTGGCATTGGATATTAGTTCGCGCAGAAAAATCTCGCGGTTTGTATATATCGAGTTTATCATCAAATCGAGTATTCGTTTGGATTGAGTTTTGAATTGTTTCATATTTAGCCTCCTTTTTGTCCACATAATATTTTACCACGTTTTTAACGTTTGTCAAGAGCCGAATAGCTTTTTAAAGGACGAAAAAACCGAAAAAACCATGGTTTTTGCTATGTTTGGCCGTAAAATCAGACGAAACGACGGCATAATTCCGGGCGGCGGCGGGACAAAAAAATACGCCGTTCGTCCCATCGGGGCCGGGCGGCGTATAAACGTCATTTTATTTCCTCTACTGCGGGCGGAGTTTTTATTTGATGATGATGTCCACTTCTCCTTTGCCGCTGTCCGGAGTGCGGTATTTCGCGTTAAGTTCCGGTCCGCACGAATTGGAGCCTATTCCGCTCATGTAAAAATCCGCGTAAAGATAAGTAGCGTCGCTTTCGGGCAGACTGTCGTCGTGTCTTGCGTCTTCTATTGTCTTTATCGAATACGGCGACGCGCAGAAAGAAAATCCTGTGCCGTTTTGCAGTCTTACGGTCGTCTTTCCGTCTGTGATTTCGGCATAAAGCGTGCCGTAATGGCTGCCGTTTTCCTGCGGGCGTATATAATGGACAAAATTGTCCCCCACCGTCGTCTTGTATATGTCTCTTATGCAGGCATAGCGTTTGTCTATATAGCTTTCCTGCGGTCCGTAGCCGTAAAATTCGATGTCTTCGTAATTTTTATTGAGCTTTGTCATAAGGCCTATGCGCGGCAAAAACACGGACTTTTTAAGCGGCGTATAATCGTACTCTATCGACGTCTTGACGCCTTCGGCGAAAAATTTGTACTTCATGACAAACTTAACTGCCGGGTCATGTTTTTCGGAGGCGATTTTACCCGTAACGGTAATTTCGTCTTCCCCGGTTGCCACAACGCTGTATGCGTCCTGACGCGACAAATGCAGGCGCTGGTTTTTCCAGTCGTTTTTGATATTGCGGTCGTTGTCCGTATATGCGCGGTAGACGTTAAGCGTGATTTTGTCGGCAAATACGTTGACGCCGCCATGGTTTACCGAGAGAATTTCGCCCGTTCCGGCGTCTATCGTGTACTCGTTTACGCCGGCCTTTACAACAATCTTATCGGGCTTCAGTTGCATGACGACGGGACAGGGCGTAAGCGTTTCGCGCGGGTCCGAAGGAAAATCG
>USEG01000094.1 GCA_900553555.1 uncultured Clostridia bacterium | reverse complement strand
TCAGCACCCTCTGCATCGGTACCGGGAAGCGGATTTCCATCAAGGATACTCGCGGAATAATCGACGCCATTTTGAGCGGCGCTATCGAAAACGCTCCCAAAAAGTCCATTCCGTACTTCAATTTCGAAGTGCCCACCGAGCTTCCCGGCGTAGACAGCAAGATTCTGGATCCCCGCGACACCTATGCCGACGCTTCCGAATGGGAGAATAAGGCAAAGGACCTCGCCGGAAGATTTATCAAGAACTTCGCCAAGTACGAAAAGAACCCCGCCGGCAAGGCGCTGGTTTCCGCAGGCCCCACTCTCGAAAAGTAAATTTACTTAAAGCCGTCGGCGCATACGACAGCGTAGCTGCGGCTTTATCATGGAAAAAGGTTCCCCTCTTTAAGGCGGGAGCCTTTTTTGTTTAGAAAAGCCGTTTGCGTTGCTCTCTTTAATAAACGCCGGAAAGGTAAGTTTTAATAAAATAGCCGCCATAATGCAACTTTTCGCGCAAAAATGCATACCATAAAACAATAAACATATTTATGCAGCGGCGGTTTATAATAACATTGCCGGAAAATCCGACAAACGTTTATTAAAACCGGTCCGCTATCCGGCGTGAAACGAAAACAAGTGTCTCGCCGGGCATTAAATACGCTTATTGTAAAGCGACAAAGAACATAGTATTGCGAATTTTTCGGCATTTTAAGGCGAAACGGCGGCAGTTTCCGCCCGCCCGCGACAAAAAAGAGTTACGGCAGCGAATTTTTAAAAACCCGTCCCCTAATGCGGCTTAAATGCGGCCGACGGTAGAGCTTTGTTTAAGTGGAGACAAAAAAATGAATATTTATTCAAAAAAATTGCAAAAATCAGTTGACAAATCTTAAATTTAGCTGTAAAATATTGCCTAATAATATGATAAACGTGGGAGGAGTGTAGGGAGCGCGATCCGCTTAAAGCAAGTCTTTGCTTAAAATGCCTCAATGTACGCTTGAAAATGATGAGATCAATGCGGAAATATTTTAGACGGAGGCACGTAAATGAACAAATCAAAGACCTTACTGACAAAACTGCTTTTGGTTTTGGCGCTTTGTATGCTTGCGTTTACGGTTGTCGCGTGCAACAAACCAAAGGCACCGGCAACAGGCGAAGCAAAGACGGCGGAATATTATTACGCGGCTGACGGCGGAGAATACACGGTTTCTCTCGACGGCACTTCGTATACCATGTCCGTTGCAGGCGACAATTCCGAAGGAACATTCAATCTTCAAGGTGAGTCGATTGTCTTCAATCCCACAAGCGGCGATGCAATCGAAGCTCAGCTCCGCGGCGACGAACTGTCGTTTACATATAAAGGAGAGGCCTACGTCTTTTTGGAGAAGATTGAATACACGGTTACGTTCGATCTCGATGGCGGTGCAGGCGTAAGCAACCAGACGGTTGTAAACGGCATGACTCCCAGTCGTCCCGCCACTTCCCCCACAAAAGAAGGCGGATACACGTTTATCGACTGGTATACGTCGGATGAATACGAAACCTTATATGATTTTACTCAGCCCGTACGCGGTAACACCACCGTATATGCGCTGTTCCTTAAAAATGAATCCGAATATGTCTATTCGGTAGATTTGGTTGACGGCGGCGACGTGATAGATACCGTTACTACCATCAACGGCGTTTTGTACAATCTGCCCGAATTGACAAAGACGGGATCGGAATTCCTCGGATGGTGGTACAGCTTCTACGAAGATGAAACCAAGCTGGCCTACCAGTACACCGGACAGCAAATCGGCGCGAACACCAGCCTTTATGCGGTGTGGAGCAGCGACGATACTCTTGCCGTGTCCATGGACGGAGAGACGATAAGCTGGACATCCGCCGGCGTAAACGTAAGATATACCGTCACCATTACCCTGCCCGATCAGACGACGCAGGAACAGACTACAACCGTCACGCACATCAATTATGCACCCGACGAGACGGGCGATTATGTAGTTACCGTCGCAGCGGCAAACGGTGCGTCGGGAAGCGCTTATTACAGAAATAACGGTCTCGACAAAGTAACGGTTTTCAGCGTCGAAGGCAACGTGTTGCACTTCCAGCCCGTAAACGGAGCGGAGGGCTATTATCTTACCGTCGTATGCGCCAACGAAGCGCATGACCATTCCGAAAAAATAGACCTCGGCAATGTCACCGAATATGACTTCACCACCTGCGGAATGAGCCCCGAAGGACTTACATTCGTCGTCGAAGCCTATGCCGAAGGATATGCCGGTTCGCAGTCTGATCCGTACGTCGTATTGCGTTCGCTCGCACCCATCACCGATCTTGCGGTTGACGCGGAAGGCGACATCGCTACATGGACGGCAGTGGAAAATGCCGAATCTTATAGCGTAACCTTATCTGTAAACGGCGAAGAGACCTCTCTCAGCGTCAACGAAAACACAGTGGATCTCAGCGAATATTCGGGCAACATCACCATAACGGTGGTGCCTGTTGCAAGGACTTACAACTCGCCCGAGCCCGCCACGCTCAGCTTTAATAAGAGCAAGCTGGCAACGCCGTCCAACTTCAGATTCCAGAACGGAACCTTTACATGGTCGCGCGTTACGGGCGCAACGTCATATGTGCTTAAAATAGGCGATATGGAGATTCCCGTAAACGGCACCCAGCACACTCTGACGGAAGAAGAGTATGCGGCTTCCGGATATGCCGACAACGCATCGGTAAAAGCCGTCGGCGGCAATCTGATAAGCGACTCCAACTATTCCGAAACGATAAATATCGGCGAAGGCGCGCTCAGCCAGTCCTTCCATTATTCCAACGGCAAACTGGTGTGGGACAGCGTGTTCGGCGCCACCGGCTATTCGGTCATGGTGGACGGAGAGGAAGTGCTTACCAACCAGAACGTCAACGAGTATGCTCTCGAACTTGAAAAGAAAGAAACTCCCGTTGCCATAAAATATTTCCGCGGCGATACGCAGTCCGCATGGATCAAACTCACCATCGAAGCGTACAAAGTGGTTTATGACCTTGGCACCGGCAGAGAAGAAACCTATCCCGTGCAGTACGCCGTAGTGGGCGACGCGCTGGAACTTGACCCCGTCAGCCGCGTGGGATACGATTTCAACGGCTGGTATCTGGACGACCAGAGAGTGCTGCCCGGCACCGTGCTCAGCTACGAACGCGATATCGTTGTCGTCGCTCACTGGAACGCTCACATCTATACCGTCACGCTCAACGTCGACAACGGCGGAACGCTTGACCAGACCAGCGTCAACGTGACATTCGGCAGCAACTACACGCTGCCCAGACCCGAAAGCAACAATGCGACCAAAGCATTTGCCGGCTGGTACACCGAAACCAGGGGCGCAGGTATATGCTATACGTCCTACAACGGCTCGTCGATAGTCGCATGGAACGATGACTACAACGTCACGCTTTATGCTTACTGGGTAGATATATTCACGTTCAACCCCATCTCCGGCGGCACCGCATATTCGGTATCGCAGGGCGAAGGTATCGATTATGTCAACACGGTCACCATTCCCGCTACATATCAGGGACTGCCCGTAACCACGGTTGAAGGCAGTGCGTTCGACGGCTGCTCCAAACTTGTTGAGATAAGAATCCCCAACTCGGTCACCAACATCGAGCTGGGCATCGAAGGCGGCTACACTACCGGTTCGGCGTTTAACGGAACGCGTAATCTTCTTAATATAAATGTTTACGTCGTCGAAAACGTCACTAACCCCAAATATAAGTCCGAAAACGGCGTATTGTACGAATATCTGTCCGGCGGCGGAGTGTCGCTCGCGTACTATCCGAAGTACCGCGAAGGCGCGCTTATTCTCCCCGACGACGTAACGGAAATACCCAGAAGAGCGCTTTATTCCAAAACGTATCTTACCGAACTCGTCATTCCGGCAAGCATCCGCACCATCGGCAACGAAGCGTTCAGAAGCTGCAGCGATCTTACCAAGATCACGTTTATCGACGCAGGTGCCGACGCGCCCGTCATTTCGATAGGCGAAGGCGTGTTCACTTCCTGCAGCGATCTTACCGATATCACTTTGCCGTCCAACATCAGTGGACTCAGCGCCACAATGTTCGACGGATGCAGCAATCTCGAAAACATCGTCGTAAGCGAAAACAACCCGTATT
>USEG01000093.1 GCA_900553555.1 uncultured Clostridia bacterium | reverse complement strand
CGCAAAAGCCACGAGAATCCCGTCATTAAAAAGCTGTACGCGGAATATTTCGAAAAACCCGGAAGCCATATAGCACACGAGGTTTTGCACACGACGTATGTAAAACGCGAAAAAATGTAAAACGGAAAACGGAACCGAACAAAAGCGGTTCCGTTTTTTTATAGCTAAATTTATTAAATTCCATAAAACGCTTGCAAAAAAAGCTGAATTCGTGTATAATACGATAAGATGGTAGACGAGAATGCATTAAAAAAAATTCGCGACGATATTGCGCGATATAAAACGGCGGAAAAAGTGACTATCGTTGCGGCGTCCAAGACCGTGCCGCCCGACGTAATCGCCGAGGCGTATGAATTGGGTATTACGGATTTCGGTGAAAACAGAGCGGACGAGCTGATAAGTAAGTACGATAAAGTACCCGTCGGCGTAAAATGGCATTTTATCGGCAGATTGCAGACCAACAAAGTTAAGCACATTATCGACAAGGTGGTTCTTATTCATTCGCTCGACAGCGAGAGACTGCTTGTCGAGATAAACCGCCGTGCCAAACAACATTCGCTCGTCATGCCGGTGCTTGTCGAAGTCAATATGGGACGAGAAGAGGAAAAGGGCGGCGTTTTTCCCGAAGGAACAGAAGCGCTTTGTCAGCTGTGCTTTCAATATCCGAATGTTGCGTTAAAGGGCGTCATGTGCGTTTTTCCCGTGAATGCAGACACGGCTTTGTATGACGAGGCGGAACAATTATTTTACTCGCTAAAAGCGCGTTTTTCGTTATCCGTTCTTTCAATGGGCATGAGCGCCGATTATGTGACGGCGCTGCAACACGGCGCTACAATGATACGCCCTGGCCGCGCTATTTTCGGCGAAAGGAAATGAGGTAGGACTATGAACAATAATAACTATTACAACAATCAACGCGACGGAGATTTGCCTTTTTTTGAGGATACGCACCGCACGCCCGATTACAATGCCGGAGGATCCCGCGACATGAACGGGTACTACCGCTCGTCTCAGCAGCCTGCTCCGGGCGTCTATTCCGGGGGGAATTTATATCCCGACCGCGATTCATCGCTTTCCGCGCGCGATTATACAAAGAAAATTCCCAAAAACTTCAACAACGTCATGGTTTATAAGCCCAAGACCGAAATAGATTCGAAAATGATAATAGATTTTATACGCCGTAACGAACCCGCCATTATTGACCTTGGAGGGGCCGAGCCGGCTGTTTCACAGCGCATTTTAGATTTTGTGGCGGGAGCGGTTTATGCGCTTAGCGGCACGGTTCATCGCGTCACAGGCAACATATTCTTGCTTTCACCCAGCGGTGTTGAAGTCACCGTGCCCTACGAGGTGAACGATGACTAATGGTTTTTTTGATAAACTCAAAGCTTATTTTTCGGGCGCATGGCGCGAAATTTTGGCGATCATAGTAATAGCCGTCGTTGACTTGTTGACGAAAAACATAGTGCAGTCGACGATGACTCTGTCACAACGTATAACTGTAATACCCGGATTATTGTATTTTTGTTATATCCACAACAAAAAGGCGGCGTACGGATCGGCTTTCGGGCTGGAAAAGATTTTCGGCGAAGAAGGCGTAATCACTTTTTTTATAGTTCTTACCATCGTGGCGTTGGTTTTGTTCGGATTTATGCTGTGGAAGTTCCGTCGGCGTCACCTTTTATCGAGGTTGGCCATCGGCTTTATAATTGGCGGCGCATTCGGCAATTTGGTCGATCGTATCGTTTTGCGCTATGTCCGTGATTTTATTCAGATAGAGATAGCGGGATTCTCGCCTTTCGGCATTTTTAACATTGCTGATGTGGCGTTGGTATTCGGCGTAATAATGTTCTTTGCCTATTTTATATTTTATTTTGACAAGGACGAAAAGGCTCTTAAAAAAGCAACAAATGCTACAGAATCTTCCGGCGATAAAGAAGACTCTACTGCCGCCGATAAAGAAAGTCAGGTAAAAGAAGGCGAACAATCGCAAGCAGACGCTCACGGCGTAAACGAAGAAAATAAAGATACCAGTATAGGCGGCGTCCCGCTTACGGATGACGCAAAGAAGGACGAAAATGAAGATTCTTCTTCGGTGTGACGCTCCGCAGCGCTTGGATGTTTTTATTGCCGCAAACAGCGCCATAACGCGCTCTTATGCCGAAAAACTGATAGAAAAGGGGCTTTGCTCCATCAATGATGTTCCGGCAAAGAAAAGCGGCGAGAAGCTAAAAGCGGGCGATGAAATTGCTTTGACTGTTCCCGAAACCGTAACGGCAGGCATTGAAAAAAAAGATATTGCGTTTGATATAATCTATGAGGACGACGATATTGCAGTAATAAACAAACCGCAAGGTCTTACGGTGCATCCGGCCGCGGGCAATTATTCGGATACGCTTGTCAACGGACTCATGTACAGGCTCAAAAATTTATCGGGAATCAACGGAGAGATACGGCCCGGCATTGTGCATCGGCTGGATAAAAATACTTCCGGCATTATGGTGATTGCCAAGAACGATAAAGCGCACATATCTTTGTCCGGCCAGATAGCGGCGCGCAGCGTAAAAAAAATCTATTTGGCTTTGCTGGAAGGCAATTTGAAGGAAGATGAAGGTGAGATAAAAACTTACATAGGCCGCAATCCCAAAAACCGTAAAAAAATGGCGGTGTTGGACAGCGGGCGCGAGGCGATAACGGGGTATAAAGTGCTGCAAAGATTTTCGGATAATTGTTTTGTCGCTTTCAATTTACATACAGGCCGAACGCATCAGATTCGCGTACACGCCGCATATCTCGGACATCCGGTAGTGGGCGACCCCGAGTACGGCTTTAAAAAACAACGTTTTAAGCTCAACGGTCAGTTGCTGCATGCGTATTTGCTGAGTTTTATTCACCCCACCAGTGGGAAAAGAGTCACATTTACGGCGCCATTGCCCGGTTATTTTGAAGAAGTTTATAATATTTTGGCAAAAAAAGACAATAAACCGCCGTACGAACAAAATTTCGTTGACAAAATCATCGGAATGTAGTACAATATTTAAGTATTAAAATTATAAATCATGAGGTTATCAAATATGGCTATCGACAATAAAAAATCAGCCGGATCCGTTTTTAACTTAGTGTGCAAAATTGTGATTTTTGCGGCTGCGATTTTGCTTTTTGTGGCGCTTTGCCTGTCCGGCTCGTCCGATAATGTTCAGACTTTTAATTTGCTGGTCACCATCGGTTGCGGCGTATGCCTTGTTGCTTCGTTGCTGCTGCTTATCAGCAATATCGTTGTTTTATTTTCAAAAATCAATCATCGTTCTCCGGAATATAAAAGCGCTATTGCCGGCACTGTCATTATGGCGGTAATACTGGTTGTGGCAATAATAGGATTTGTTTGGGCTTTATCGCTGCTTATTTAAGTTGGATGTGTATTTAGTGCTCGGGATGTTTCCCGGGCCTTTTTTATTGTTTTTGCCATGTATAAAATTCTTCCGTAATGCGGAATATATTTTAGGTTCTAAATTGGCGTGGGACCAAAAAAACGCAGGAGGAATAAAAATGAACCCTTTTTCCGAAAAACCAATGCCATTGTTAAACTTTTATGAAAACTGGAAGCAAATGTACCCAGAGCCGTACGACAAAACAGAAGTCGATCCGTATACTAAAACGCGTATCATTCTCATGAATGGAACGGAGTTTGAGTCAAATTGGTTTTCTCATCAATTTTCACGACATGTTGCCGATACCAATATACGCCGCGAACTGGCTATGGCGCGGGGGCTGGAGAAACAGCAGCAGCTTAAAATATCACTCCTAAAGCCCTATAACGAAAGCGTGCTCGAGCATACGATTTCCTACGAACAGCTTGCCATCGATCTTACGGCGCACCTTGCGCAGAGAGAAAAAAACTTTTATGTCAAAAAGGCGCTGGATTTTGCTCTGCTTGAAGACTTTGACCATCTTTACAGGTATGCGGATCTATTGCAAATGACGGAGGGAGTGGCCGCCGAACGCCTTGTCGGACGCTATACCGAAATTATGCCCGGCCGCCCGACAATAGCGCATCACAGGTGCCCTACGGACAACGTGCGCCGCAGCGTCAGCTCAAAAACGGCAGACAAGGAGACTGTGCTGGCTACTATGATAATAACTGCAGCC
>USEG01000092.1 GCA_900553555.1 uncultured Clostridia bacterium | reverse complement strand
AAGTTAGTCTCAACGAAGTCTCACGAGATTTGAGACTGAGTGAGACTCTATGATATAGCAAAATGCGATAAAAATCGAGCGGTAGAGTTTAAATTATGTACTCTACCGATGGTAGAATTGCGCTTAAAAGTTTGACTTTTATATGTTTTTATGTTATTATTGTCATATGGACCAGGAAAGATTGAAAAAGACAATCTCAAATAATATGCTGATTTACCGTAAGCGCGCGGGTCTTACCCAGGCCGAGTTGGCCGAAAAAATCAACTATTCCGACAAGGCGGTGTCCAAGTGGGAACGCGGCGACGGAGTGCCGGACGTTGCGGTGCTGTGCGAAATGGCGGAAATTTTCGGCGTTACGCTCAACGACATGGTAAGCGAAAACGCGCCCAGGAAAGCGCCCCCGATACGCGGCACGCGTATAATAATCACCTGTCTGTCGCTGGCTATCGTATGGCTTGTCGCCACGCTTGTGAGTACGGTTCTCACCATAGCCGCGCCGTGGTTTCGTTACGGCTGGATGGCGTACATTTACGGCATACCGGTGTCTTTTATTGTGCTCACGGTGTTTACTACCGTCTGGCGGCACAACACGCTGTTGTTCATCAGCGTATCCGGGCTTATATGGACGGCGATTCTATCGGTATATCTATCGCTCAGGTTTATCCCCAATATGGCGCTGTTGTTCGTGTTGGGCGCGCCGTTGGAGTTTATGGCGGTGCTGTGGTTTTTCCGTTTGCGAAAAAGCACTGACCTTCAGTTAAGACGCGGCGCGGAGCCGGCTGCGTATTTTTTTCGCCGCGTCGGGAGATAAATGTAAACGGCGTATATTTTTTACATTGTACAAACATTGTAAATCGCTTATTTAATTGACGAAAACACCGCATTGTGTTAGAATAACTTATATATAGTTTTATATTTTGCTTTGCAAGGAGATTAATCATAGTTGAAAAAAGGCGACGAACAAAAACATAGTTCACAAAAAAAGAATACGGCGCCACATAAAAACGGGAAAGATGATGTAGTTTCGGCTGCGGGCAGTGACGAGAGAACTTCCGTCATCGACGACACCATTGTTCCCTATACGAAAAAACCGAAAATTCTGCGCGGGAAGAAAAAAACGGCCGAATATGTGCCGCCCGAGCGCTATTTTCCGGACGCAAAGACGGGTCTTACGGCTTTACAGGTCAGCAGACGGATAGAGCAGGGCGCCGTCAACTTTACTAAGCGCAGCAACGGAAAAACATACGGTTCGATACTGGTCAACAACATCTTCACGTTTTTCAATATGTTGACGTTTATCGTGTTTATAGCCATGATCGCGGTCATCAAAGAGCCCAAAGAACTAAGCAAGCTGTTCTTTATGATCATCGTGCTGATAAACGTGGCGATAGGAATAATTCAGGAGATAAAGTCCAAGTGCGCCACCGATCGGCTTAAACTCATCACAGCGCCGACGGCAACGGTTGTGCGCGACTCAAAAAAAGTGACTGTCCCCGTCGAGGAAATCGTGCTGGACGACATCATTTTGTTCGATACCGGCAAACAGATATGCGCGGACAGCGTGGTTATGGAAGGGGAAGCGGAGGTAAACGAGTCCCTTCTTACCGGCGAAAGCGAACCGGTGCTTAAAAAAGCCGGCATGCCGCTGTTTTCGGGCAGTTTTATAGTGGGCGGCTCGTGCGTGGCGCGCGTCGACAAAGTGGGCGCGGACAATTATGTCGAAAAGCTGTCCTCTTATGCGCGCAAGTACAAAAAGCCGAAAAGCGAAATGCGCAATTCCGTCACCGCCGTGATAAAAGCGGTTACGTGTTTTATCGTCCCCATAGCGATAATTCTGCTGGTTATCGGAATACGCAACCTGGGCGACAACGTAAACAGCGATACGGTGGGCGACGTAATAAGCCGCGTGGGCGGCGCCATCATCGGAATGATTCCGTCGGGAATGTTTCTGCTGGCGTCGGTAGCGCTTTTCCAGAGCGTCATCCGCCTTTCAAAGCACAAAATCGTCGTCAAGGACCTGTATTGCATAGAGATGCTGGCGCGCGTCAACGTATTGTGCCTGGACAAGACGGGCACCATAACCGACGGGACCATGCGCGTTGTCGAGGTGTGCGACCTTAATCTGACGAGAATAAACGATTCGGTGGAGTCGATAGTGGGCGCAATGCTGACGGCGACGGGCGATAACAATATGACCGCTATGGCTCTTATAGATAAATTCGGTTACAACCGCGACTGGAAGGCTTTGGACGCGGTGCCCTTTTCCTCGCAGAAAAAGTTGTCGGCGGCGACGTTCGAGGACAAAGGGACTTTCGTACTGGGCGCGCCCGAATTTGTAATGCGCAGTCTTCCCGAAAAAATTGCCGAAAAAATGCATGAATACGCCAAAAGAGGCATGCGCGTCATGATGGTGGCGCACTCCAATACGCCGATACGCGATCATGCGGCGCCCTCCGACGTAAAACCCGTGTGCCTTATCGCGATAGAGGACCACATCCGTCCAGAAGCGCCCGAAATAATAGAATGGTTCAAGCAAAACGACGTGGAAGTCAAGATAATAAGCGGCGACAACCCCGTTACCGTTTCGGAAGTGGCGCGGCGCGTAGGCGTTAAGGACGCCGAAAAATATATTTCGCTGGACGGCATGAGCGCACAGCAGGTGGAAGAAGCCGCGTCGAAATATACCGTGTTCGGACGCGTCAGTCCCGAACAAAAATGCGTGCTCATCAAGGCGCTTAAACACAAGGGCAAAAACGTCGCGATGACGGGCGACGGCGTAAACGACATTCTGGCGATGCACGAAGCGGACTGCGCCATAGCCATGGGCACAGGTTCGGACGCGGCGAAAAACGTCTGCCATCTGCTGCTTACCGATTCGTCCTTCTCCGCTCTGCCGCTGGTAGTAAAAGAAGGCCGGCGCGTTGTAAACAACGTTCAGAGTTCGTCGGCGCTTTATCTCATGAAGACGTTTATGTCGATAGTGCTGTCCATCATATCCGTGGTGCTGGCGCTTGCCAGAGTCAGCGACGACATATATTTCTTCGATACGAGCAATTTGCTGGCGCTGGAATTTTTTATCATAGGTCTGCCGTCCATAATGCTGGCGACGCAATCCAACAAGAGCCTGATAACGGGACAGTTTTTGGGCAATGTGTTCAAAAAGGCCATTCCCTGCGGCATAGGGCTGGTGTTTACGGTAATGTCGGTGTATCTCGTACACCGATCGGGCATTTTGGGACTTACCGGCGTCGAATACACGACGCTGCTTGTGGCGGGAACGCTGTTTACGGGCTTTTTCGACCTTATCAAGATTTGCTCGCCTGTGGATACCTTTAAGACGGCGCTTATAGTGGCGGACTTTTTCATGTGCGTCATCGCCATGACGGGACTTGTGTGGCTGACGGGCTTTATGCATCTTGACCTGTTCGGCGACATATTGCCGATAACTTCGCTGGGCTTTTCACGCCTGACTTTCCTTACGTCGGTGGTGTCGATAAGCTATTTCGTGGTGGTGCTGTGCGATCTTCTCATTTCTCTCATGGAAAAGAAAAAGGCTACCCGCACGACGCACGGCAGCGCGATATGACGCAGACGTCCGATCTTAAAAAGGCAAAGCTTAGTCCAAGCCGAAAAACAGGATAAATTTGCGCCGTCCCGCGGCAAAGAAAGCAAAATTGTGCGGTGATTTTGCTTGCCACCTTGCGATAATTGTTATATAATACTCTTGTCTATAAAAAGAATAAGTTATCAGGAGATAAAGTATGGAAATAAATCAGCTCAAACAAAAATTCATCGAACTATACGGCGGCAGCGAACAGGACATACGCGTCTTTTCGGCCGCCGGAAGAGTCAATCTTATAGGCGAGCACATCGATTACTGCGGGGGCAAGGTCTTCCCGGCAGCGCTCAATCTGCGCACGGTGGTGCTGGCCCGAAAAAACAACGAAAACGTCATTCGTCTTGCGGCGACGACGGTAAAACAGAGAGAAGAACTCAACCTTTCGACGCTGGACGCCTATAAGGGCCTTAAATGGGGCGACTACCAGGCGGGAGTGGCTTACGTCATGCAAAACGAAGGGTATAAAATAGTGGGAGCGGATACTCTTTACGATACCACGGTGCCGTTTGCATCGGGACTTAGTTCGTCGGCGTCGATAGAAGTGGCCACCGCCATGATGCTTGCCACCTTTTCCGCCG
>USEG01000091.1 GCA_900553555.1 uncultured Clostridia bacterium | reverse complement strand
TCCGTCCGCCGAATACCGCCGCCGCAAACGGCAAATAAAATATTCCGCGTCGGCAAGGGAGTAGCAATTCCGCCGATGCGGAATTATTTTATATTATATTTTATTGTATAACAATAATTAAATATTATGAACATTACATTCAAAATTGACGAAATTCGCCAAAAAGCGCGGTAAAATGCGGCAATTCTTGTCCAAAACCGCACTTTTTTGTTTTTACAAAACTGTACCCGCATTTTCATAAGTTATGATTATGTATCGCTAATAAAAAATTATTTGACATTATAATTAAAAGTGATAATATATATTCATAACTCAAATCGCTACGATTTTTCGGTTGTTTACAAATAAACGGAGGTATATAAGATTTGTCCGATTTTATTTTGAGATTGCAAGAACAGTCGCCCGTCGCCGTAATAATAACGTCGGTGGCGCTTATGCTGATATGCGGTTTTTTGATGACGCGCATAACCAAGCTTTTGCGTCTTCCCAACGTCACTGCATACATAATCACCGGTATATTGCTGGGACCGTACTGTTTTAAACTGATACCCGACAGCGTAGTCAGCGGCATGGAATTCATTTCCGATATGGCGCTGGCGTTTATAGCGTTCAGCACGGGCGAATTTTTCCGTTTCGGCGATCTCAAAAAAAACGGCATGAAGGTGGTGGTCATCACGGTAATGGAGTCGCTCGTGGCGTCGGCGCTGGTGTTTGTGCTGTGTTATCCCATCTTAAAGCTGAATTTGGCGTTTTCGGTGGTGCTGGCGTCGCTGGCGGCGGCAACTGCCCCGGCGTCCACGCTCATGACCATACGCCAGACGGGAGCAAAGGGCGACTTTGTCAATACGCTTCTTCAGGTAGTGGCGCTTGACGACCTTGTGGGGCTGGTGGCATTCAGCGTGGCTATATCCGTTGCGGCGGTGTCGCGGGCGGGCGGCGCGTTCAGCCTTTGGGGCATAATGCAGCCGCTGCTCATGAACGTGTTGGTACTGATTCTCGGCGGCGTTTTCGGGTTTATCATGAAGATGCTCATGCCCAAAAAGCGCTCGACGGACAATCGGCTTATAATAAGCATAGCACTGCTGTTCGCCTTTTGCGGAATATGTTCGGTGCTGGAAATTTCGCCGCTTCTCGGCTGTATGTCCATGGGAACGGTTTACATCAACATCACCGGCGACGACAAGCTCTTTAAACAGCTCAACTATTTCAGCCCTCCGATATTGCTGCTGTTTTTCGTACGCAGCGGACTGACGTTCGACCTGAATGCCCTGTTTGACTCGTCTATGGTGGGGAGCGTGCCGCTCATATTGGTGGGCGTGCTGTATTTTATAGTGCGGATAGTGGGCAAGTACGCGGGGGCGTATCTGGGGTGTCTTGTCACCAAAAAGGACGCTAAGGTGCGCAATTATCTCGGGCTTGCGCTTATTCCGCAGGCGGGTGTCGCCATAGGACTGGCGGCTCTCGGCGCGCGGACAATAGGGGGCGAAATGGGTGTCGCGTTAAACACGATAATTCTGGCGTCCAGCGTCTTATATGAGCTTATCGGCCCCGCAGCGGCAAAACTGGCGCTGTATCTGTCGGGTTCGTACAGCAACAAGCTCGAACAATTGGTAAGCGTAAGCGAAACCACCCCCGAAGGCAAACCTAAAACCGCCGTCGACCTGCTGGTTGAGCGCATAAATAAAATTCAGGAAGAAATAAAAGAACAAAATCAGACGCTGCCCGAAGACGAACAGGCGTTTTTGGAGGCTGCGGAAGAGCAGTACGACATGCGGCCGATGACGCGCCGTACGGGCGGCAGAATGTTTGGAAGATAGGAGGTATAATTAATCATGTTGTTTTGCGCATCCGATCCTCTCGCCAATTTGCTGGGAGAGTGGTCGCAGGGAATAAACGTTTGGAGCGTGCTGCTGCGCGTGGTGCTGTCGCTGGCGCTTTCCGCCATAATAGGATACGAACGGTCCAGCAAACGTCACGCCGCGGGGTTCCGCACTTTTATACTGGTGTCGCTGTCGGCAACCGTTGCGATGATTTTGGACGTATATCTCGTCGAAACGTATAAAACGGGTTTTTATCTTATTTCCGCGTCGTCTATAATCGCGATAGCCATTTTAAGCGCCAATTCCATATTGTTCAGCTCGCGCAGTCAGATAAAAGGACTTACGACGTCGGTGGGACTGTGGGCGTGCGGAATTTTGGGTCTTACGATAGGCGCGGGGATATACACGGTGACGGCTGTGGCGTTCGTGGCGCTTATATGCTGCCTGTCGCTGTTCCCGTCGATAGAAAAGTATCTCAAAAACCGTTCCAACCATTTCGAGGTGCATCTCGAGCTTAAAAGCAGCAAGTTTTTGCAGGATTTCGTCACCACGATACGGCGTTTGGGTATGCGCATAGACGACATCGAGTCCAATCCCGCCTATTCAGGGTCGGGGCTCAGCGTCTATTCCATTTCCATAACCGTGGGGAACGCCGAGCTCAAAAAATACAAGACGCACAGCGAAATAATAAAGGCTTTGGCGACGCTCGACTATATTTATCACATCGAAGAGATGAACTGACTTGTCTTTTCCCGTCTTTGCGTCGGTTGACAAACAAGCGCCGAGAGTGATATAATATAACGGCAAAAACGTCAAGGCAGGTGACAAATGAAAAAACTTATAGCATTTGATTTGGACGGCACGCTCAGCCAGCACAAGATGCCCATAAACGACGTAAATCGCGGCGTGCTTACCGAACTGTCGAAAAAATACAGGCTGCTTATGCTGGGAGCGGGCGCTTGTCGTCGCATATACGACCAGCTAAGGCAGTTTCCGATAGATATTGTGGGCAGTTACGGCATGCAGCAGTCTGTCGTGACAGACGGTCGTTTTATCGTTGTCCGCGACGAAAGCTACACCGTCGACCACGAATATTTTAACGCAACCGTAGCCTCTCTCCGGAAAAAACTGTCGCTTAATTTTTATTACGGCGACAGCGTCGAATTTCATGCGTCGGGGCTTGTCACATTTCCCATACTGGGTACGGCGGCGCCGCTTAGCGAAAAACTTGCCTACGATCCCGACCGCAGTAAGCGCAGAGCCATGTACGACACCGTCAAAAACGCTTTTCCCGACTTCAACGTGTTTATAGGCGGTTCGTCGTCCTATGACATAAGCAAAAAGCAGTTCAACAAGTTTTTTGCCCTTAAACGCTATTGCGACGAAAATTCCATCGCGCTGTCCGACGCGCTTTTTGTAGGCGACGATTTCGGCGACGGCGGCAACGATTCCGCCATAAGGCTGGGCGGAGTAGATTATGTGGAAGTGGAATGCTACGAGCATTTCCCCGACAAAGTGGCTTTTTTGCTGTAAATACGCTTAAACCCCGTTCAGATTGAGGGGGTGGTGGCCATTTATTTAATAGGAGGCTAAACGGCAAATGTAAGGCTGCCGGTTTTGATGGCCCGAAAAAGCAAGCCTAAAGCTTAAAAAAGCCGCTCATTACGGCAAAAAAAGGCCCGCAAAGACAATTTGCGGACCGTTTTTTTATTGCGTCATTATTGTTTTTTAGATTTTTTCTTTTCGATAATCCATTCGACAAACTTAATGATTTCGACTATTACCACGGGGGAGAATGCCAGCGCGAAGGCTTCGACGTAATGCACGGCGTCCAGATAAACAAAGCCGAAAACAGTGTTTATACCGGGAACGAGCAGTACGATAAGCGTAAGGCCTATCGACAGCAGCGCCGAAAGATTGAGCGTTTTGTTGGAGAAGGGAGATATCGCAAACAGCGAGCGATGCGAGCGCATATTAAACGAGTGGAACACCTGCGACATGGCAAGAACGATAAACGCCATTGTCTGCGCGTACTGATGACTTACGTCGTTGCCGAGAGCGTATGCGATAACGGTAAGCCCGCCGAACAAAACGCCGTACAGCGCGATTTTTACGCCCAGACCGTCTGCGAAAATGCCTTCGTTTTTCGGCTTCGGCTTTTTGGACATGATGTCCTTTTCGACGGGTTCCATGCCGAGCGCAATCGCGGGCAGCGAGTCGGTTACGAGATTTATCCACAGCAGCTGCATCGACAAAAGCGGCGAGACTCCCCACAGCAACATTGCGACCAGCACGGTGAGAATTTCGCCTATGTTGGTGCCCAAAAGATACCCGACGACCTTTTTGATGTTGGCGTAAATTCCGCGGCCTTCTTTTACCGCGTCGACAATTGTGGCGAAGTTGTCGTCGGTCAGTGTCATCGCGGCGGCGCC
>USEG01000090.1 GCA_900553555.1 uncultured Clostridia bacterium | reverse complement strand
GCGCCATGTCTTCCTGATTCCCGCCGCAGTTGCCGAAGACGATGCAACGACGGCGATACCCCACTGATGATGACGTTCCTGCAAAAAACGTGGGCATTTTCCGCCGGAACGGAGCTTAAATTTTAGATTAAGCTGCGAGCGCTACGGGAGCGCTGTAATTTTTGCTATTGTTAGCATTTAAATTTTGTTTTCGTTTTTAACGGAGCCGAACCTCCGACATGCTTTTCCTTTCCGCAGACGGCAATCGATGCCGTTGCTGGCCCATGGCGCTTTTATTGTATCATATTATAAAAGCATTGTAAAGTATAATGCGGCGGCAGCGGATTCGGCGCCTTATTGCGCGGAATTTTGCCGCTTTTATGCCTTTTCCGCCACGTTGTTTATGGCGGCGTCCCTCTTCTCGTCGCGCCGCAGCAAAACGGCCAGGAACACTATACCTACGCCCAACGTCACGATCCACGATATGGGATACATCAAAAACAGGAAGGACAGATTGTGTACGAACGGGAAAATACAGTATATCCACACTATACGCAAAACGCACGTTCCCACCAGCACTATCAGCATGGACGTAATCGAATATCCGACGCCTCTTAATGAAAAAGTAACCACTTCCATTATGCCGTCCAGGAAGTACGTTCCGCCGATAATAATGAGTTTTTGATAGGCGTACGATATGATAAGGTTTGTTTCTTCTTCGGAGGCGTTGCCGTTCATGAATATCTTGCACAGCGGGCGGTGGAACAGTATCGCAAGCCACGATATAGCCAGCGTCGCCACCGTGACAAACACATTGGTTATAAGTATGGTCTTTTTTATGCGGGAATAGTCGCGCGCGCCGTAGTTTTGTCCCACCACCGTAAGAGCGGTGCTGCTTATACTGTTTACTACGGCGTAGATGTAGCCTTCTATCTGGCCGGAGATGGAACATCCGTTTACCACCGCGCTGCCGAAGCTGTTGACGGAAGACTGCAGGAATACGTTTGTGATGCTGAAAAGCGCACTCTGTATTCCCGTAGGCACGCCCAGCCTTATTATGTCGATAAGCGCGTGTTTGTGAATTTTAAGCTTGCGCAGCGACAATTTAAGAAAGCCGTTGCTGCGTATAAGCGTGATAAGCACCAAAACCGCCGAAACCGCCTGACTGAATATCGTCGCAATGGCAACGCCCACGACGTCCATGTTGAAGACGGTTACCGTAACTATGTTGATTATTACGTTGATAATGCCGGATATCGTAAGATATATAAGGGGTCGCTTTGTGTCGCCGACGGCTCTAAGCATGGACGAGCCGAAGTTGTACAGAAGATTAAACGGAGTGCCAAGGAATATAATTTCGAGATATTCGGTGGCATACACTATCTGTTCGTCGGGCGTTTGCATAAGCTCGAGCAAATCTCCGGCAAGGAAAAATCCCACCGCGCCCACTATTATGCCGACTATTACGCTCAGCACTATGGACGTGTGCAGAACCTGATTGCCGTATTCGCGGTTTTTTGCCCCGTACGCGCTGGCGGCAACGACGCCCGCTCCCACCGAAAAACCTATCGCGACGTTTATTATCAGCGAGTTAAGAGAGCTGGTGGCACCCACCGCGCCCACCGCGTTGTTGTTGACGAACTGCCCGACGACTATCATGTCGGCGGAATTGAACAAAAGCTGCAATATAGACGTAAGAATAAGCACTGTCGCGAAAACGAGTATTTTCGGCAGCAGTTTTCCCGTCGTCATGTCGACTTCGCGGGTTTTTTTCTTAACGTTTGTATTCATACGACATCTCCACGAACAAAAGTATATTTATTTTAGCACTTTAAAAATAAATATGCAACAAAATACGGGCGCTTTTATTCCATTTTATAATATATTTTGTCGTCGCGGCGGAGGGCGGCGACGCATAAAGATAATTATGAAAATTTATGTTTACGCAATATCAAAAAACGAGGAAAAATTTGCCTGCCGCTGGTTAAAATCCATGGCCGAAGCCGACGGAATATTCGTGCTGGACACCGGTTCGGACGACGACACCGTAAAACTGCTGCAAGAGGGCGGCGCCACGGTAAAACAAGCCGCGATAGAGCCGTGGCGGTTTGACTCCGCCCGCAATGCGGCGCTTGACATGGTGCCCGACGAAGACTGTCTGTGCGTCTCAACGGATCTGGACGAAGTTTTTCTGCCGGGGTGGCGGGCAAAACTGGAAGAGGCGGCCGTGCGCACGCGCGCCAACCTTTTGTCGTGCTATTATGTGTGGTCGGTAATGCCAGACGGCAGCGACGGCATAAGTTTTTACATTAAAAAGATACACGCGCGGCGGGGCTTTGCGTGGAAGGGCATTGTCCACGAAGTGGTGACTCCCTCGGACGGCACAGTTTTGTCGGAGGCTATAGCGGAAGGCGTAAAACTCGTGCACAGACCCGACGGCTCAAAGTCGCGCGCTCAATACCTGCCGCTGTTGGAAAAAGCCACCCGCGAAGAGCCGCAAAACGACCGCAACAGCTTTTATCTGGGGCGCGAATACTATTTTAGGGCAATGTACAAAGAGGCGGAAAGAGAACTTTTGCGCCATCTCTCCCTTCCCGCCGCCACATGGGCGGAAGAACGCAGCGCGTCGCGCAGATTTCTCGCAAAATCGCAGGTAATGTTGGGCAAAAAGCAAGCCGCGCGCCAAAATTTTATCATGGGCGTGGGCGAATATCCCTACTCGCGCGAGCCGTGGATAGCCCTCGGGGAATTTCTTTACTCGGACGAAGACTGGCAAGGCGCGATATGGGCGATGCAAAACGCTCTTGCCATCCCCCGCCCCTCCTCCTCGTATCTCAACGACCCGGCAAGTTTTTCCTCCTACCCTTACGACGTCTTGTCCGTGGCCTACTTTAAGACGGGCGACGCATTGTCCGCGCTCGAATGTGCCGACGCCGCTCTGTTTTTGTCTCCCGGCGACGCCCGAATAAGCGCGAACGCCGAATTTTTCCGCGATTTTCTCCGAAAAAACCGGGCTCTTTGATTTATACTTTTTAGCCGTTCGCTTGCGCGGGCGGTTTTTTTTGCGCGGGTATTGACTTTCGCGGCGGCGTCTTGTATAATTTTTACAGACGACAAACGAGGTAAAAGACAAAATATGCGCGTTTACAAAGGAAAACACATAAACTTTCTTCCGGACGATTACACGGTAGTGGACATAGAGACAAACGGCATGGACGTAAATTGCTGCGAAATAATCGAAACGTCCGCCGTCAGGTTCCGCGCAAATGAGCGTACGGCGGCTTTTTCCTGTCTTATAAAGCCAAAGTCAAAGATATCTCCCTTCGTCACCCGGCTTACGGGCATTACCGACGCAATGGCGCAGGGCGGCAGAGAGCTTTTGCCGGCGCTGACGGACTTTACAGATTTTCTCGGCGACGACATAATTATGGGATACAACGTCAACTTCGACATAAACTTTCTTTACGACAATATCCTGTCCGAGCTGGGATTTCCGCTTAAAAACGACTACTTCGACGTTCTCAGAATGGCGAGACGGACGCTGCCGGCGCTCGTAAACCACAAACAGACCACCGTAGCGGAGTTTTTCGGGATAGACACCGACGGAGCCCACCGCGCGGAAAAGGACTGTCTCATCTGCGCGGACGTCTACATAAAACTGCGCAAATACCTTTCGGGTATCCGTCCATAACAATATCTGGGAACAAATACTCGATTATTGAAAAGAAATCGTCAAAAATTGATGATATCATATATGTAATTTAAGCTTAATAAATCGGAGGACTTGATATGGAAGAACAATCGCTTTCGGACGCTTACAAAAATTCAGGTACAAGCGAAGGGAAAGCCGACGCCGGCAAAAAGCTGCGCATAGGCATTATCGGCACGGGCGGAATTGCCGAAGCGCACTTGCAAAGCTATCTGCGTCAGCCCGACGTCGAAATAGTGGCGGGCGCCGACCTTATTCCGGGTAAAGCCAAGGCCTTTTTTGAAAAATACGGCGTAAAAAACGCCAAAACCGACTACAAAGACCATGCGGAAATGCTGGCGGACAAGTCTCTCAGGCTGGACGCGGTGAGCGTTTGCACCTACAACCGCACGCACGCTGTGTGCACTATCGACGCGTTAAACGCCGGCATACACGTTTTGCTGGAAAAACCCATGTGCGTCACACTGGAAGAGGCGGCGGACATAATTCGCGCCGAAAAAAAGAGCGGAAAAGTTTTGTCGATAGGTTTTCAGCCCCGCTTTGACGCGAACATGAAGATGATCAAAAAAATCGTCGA
>USEG01000089.1 GCA_900553555.1 uncultured Clostridia bacterium | reverse complement strand
TAAATTGCGGCGGCGCAGTTATTTATTTTCAGCGGTTAATATTTTGCGTTCTGTCTGGACCCACGCCCACCATTTTTACGGGGCAGTCACAGTGTTTTTCGATGAAATCGATATATTTTTGGGCGTTTGCCGGCAAGTCTTCAAAACGTTTGCAAGCAGAGATATCTTCATCCCAGCCGGGCAGTTCTTTGTAGACGGGCTCGCAGCCTTCCAAAAGGCTAATGTCCACGGGGAAGTCTTTTATCGTCTGACCGTTCTTTTTGTACGCAACGGCGACTTTAAGCGTCTTTATGCCGGTAAGTGTGTCGAGCTTATTTATGGCAAGCGCGGTAAGACCGTTGACGCGAACTGAATATCTCAAAATAACGGCGTCAAACCAGCCGGTACGGCGCGGTCTTCCCGTAACGGTGCCGAATTCGCCGCCTTTGGTCCTTATTCTGTCGCCTACCTCGTCGTTAAGCTCAGTGGGGAAGGGGCCTTTTCCGACGCGGGTGATATATGACTTCGCCACTCCTATGCAGTTTTGAATGAGAGTGGGACCCACACCGGCGCCGATGCAAAAGCCACCTGCTGTGGGGTGCGAACTCGTAACGTAAGGATATGTGCCCACATCGATGTCGAGCAAAGTGCCCTGTGCACCTTCAAACAGTACGTTTTTGCCTTGTTTTATAGCGTCGTACACCAATACCGAGGTGTCGCACACATAGGGTTTAAGCTTTTCGGCATATGCGGAATATTCCTCAAACACGGCTTCGGCGTCCAATGTTTCGCCGCCGTAGACGTATTGCAGCATTTTGTTTTTGATTTCGATGTTTTTGAACAGTTTTTCGCGGAAAATCTCGGGAGTGATAAAATCTATCATGCGTATTCCGCTTCTTTCCGCCTTGTCCATATAGCACGGGCCTATGCCGTTTTTGGTAGTGCCTATATCGCTGCCGCCGCGCAGTTTTTCACTCAGCGCGTCTATTGCGATGTGGTAGGGAAGAATTATGTGCGCTTTGGCGTCTATTTTAAGATTTTTAAGACTGACGCCGCACTGTGACAGCTGTTCCATTTCTTTCAAAATGACGGGGGGAGCGATGACGGTGCCGTTGCCCACCACGCAGACCGTATCGGGATAGAGAATTCCGCTGGGAATAAGCCGCAGTTTGTGCGTAATTCCGTCGGCAACCACCGTGTGACCGGCGTTGCTTCCGCCCTGAGCGCGCACAACCATGTCCGCCTCGGACGCCAGAATATCAATTGTTTTGCCCTTTCCTTCGTCGCCCCATTGAGCGCCCACTAACGCTGTAACCGACATAATGTTTTTCTCCTTTGGGTACATAAATTTTCGGTTTCCCAGTAAATCGCGAAAACCATCTAATATTATACAGCCAAAAGTTGTTTTTGTCAATAAAAAGGCAAAAATAAGCTGTTTATTTTTGATGTTGTCAGTTGAAAAGAGCGATATAAACGCTTTCGGCGACGTTTTCGCCGTTTTGATTATCCCCGCCCATGATATTGCACACCGCCGCCGCCGAGCCGCCGGTTTTTAGGAGCGCTATCGGCTTTGCATCCGGCTTTGTGACCTTTTTTGTAAACAGGCCGTTTGTATCGGTAAGGAAAAAACCCGTTTTGCTTTTCATCAGGTGCAGCAGAGCGCCGCCGGTATTGTATTCGCCCGCTATCGCCGTGCCGTCGTCGTAGGCGCTTATCCGGTAAGGGGTGTCGCCGAGTTGTTCCAGCCTGAACATACGGCCTTCAGTGGCGCCGCCGACAAACGCGTAATAATTTTTTCCGTCGAAGGACAGTTTTCCGTCGTTTACCGAATAATTTGTCAGCTGATATTTTTTACTTCTCTGCATGTTCTGGTCCAGCTGCATGATAAAAGCTCCTTCCGCGTCCGAGCAAAGCATGGCATAACTGGACTGCGAGGGAATTACGGACAAAAAGTCGTAGCCGGAGCTGCGTTCTATCTCGGCGACAATGACAGAAACGGTGTCCGTCGAAAAGACCGCGTACCCGCCGCCCTTTGTAAACTGCGACCGATAGCGGAAAAAAACGGTAAAATTATTGCCGATACGGTAAATCTGTATGGGTTGCGGTTCATAAGTCGTGCCCGAATAGCGTTCGCATATTTCGCTGCCGTCGTCGTAAAGCCGAAAAACAATACGCTTTCCGGCAGCGCCTTCGGAGCGGAAAATCACCGCCGTCTGCCCGTCGTAACAGCCCATATATACGGGAATTTCTCCCGGATATGTTCTTAGCGACTTACTGACGGAACCCTGTTCGTCGACAAAATATACGACATAGCCCTCGTCCGTATCCGCCGCTATCGCGATTCCGCTGTCGGTAAGACAGGCAATAGCGGCTTTGGCGCCTATCGGAGCGGTGGAGGCGGCGACGGAGTTTTTAGCGATTGTTGCGATATACCCGGCGTCATTCTCGTTGTACACTATGTACGAAATACCGCCCGGCGTCGTACCGGCAAAAACCGCTTCGCCTTCGGACAGAGTGTTTTCCGCCGACAGGTTAGGGTCGAGAGAAATTTGCGGTCCGTCGACCTCGGGTTCGTCGGGAACGTCGGATTGAGTTTGCTGGCTTTTATCGGCCCATCCCGTTACGACGGGCGTTACCGTCTTTACCGCGACGCCGAAAAAGGTGGCGACAACCGCGACGGTGAGACATATCAGCAGTTTTGATTGAAAGGAGTAGCGTTTTTCGTCCATATAATACCTCCCGGCTAATATAAAGCCGTAATAACTAAATACGATTATACATGACGTTACGCAAAAAATACGGTTTGCGCAATAAAAGACAAAATTCTTGCGCGCAAAAACGTATAAATGTACTTTTTTATGAATAAAAATAGCCGAGAGAGGTGATTATGGAACAAAACTGGTATAATCTTAGCGAGGCGGAAACGCTGGAAAAGCTCGGCAGCGGCAAAAAGGGGCTTTCGTCCGAAGAAGCCGCGTCGAGAAGAGCCAAATACGGGAAAAACGTCCTTGGCGAAGAAAAAAAGCCGTCGCTGTTTGCGCTGTTTTTGTCACAGTTTACGGATCTTATGACGCTGCTGCTGATAGGGTCCGCCGCGGTATCGGGAGTGGTGGCGGCGATTACAAAAGACGGCAGCGACCTTGTGGATACGTTTATAATAGTGTTTATAATATTTTTGAACGCTGTAGTCGGGTTTGCCCAGCAATACCGGGCGGATAAAGCCATAGATAAGCTTAAAAAGCTGTCGGAAGTGGAGGCAAAAGTATATCGCGACGGACAGCTCATAAGGCTGCCCTCTTCCGAAATTACCGTGGGAGACATAATTGAACTAAAAAGCGGCGACATAGTGCCGGCGGACTGCCGCATACTCGAGCAGGACAATTTTGCGTGCGACGAGTCCTCGCTTACCGGCGAAAATCAGGCTTGTGCGAAGACTAATGCGAAACTGTCGGGAAAGAAGGGAATACACGCCCGCCGAAACATGGCGTTTTCGTCCACATTTGCCGTATCGGGAAGAGCGCTTTGCGTAGTCACGGGCGTGGGAGCGGAGACGGAAATAGGAATAATAGCGCGTTCCTTATCGCACGAAAAACCGCCCGCGTCGCCCTTGGAAAAGAGCCTGGACATATTGGGCAAAATAATAACGCTTTCGGTAATAGCCGTAGCGGTGGTGGTGTTTATATGCAGTCTTATACAGCGTCCCACGGGAATAATAGCGTCTTTCATGTCGGCGGTAGCGGTGGCGGTGGCGGCCATACCCGAGGGACTGCCGGCGGTGGTCACCATTATCATGGCCATGGGCGTTCAGAAGATGAGCAAAGCGCGCGTCGTAATACGCAAACTGAGGTCGGTGGAAACGCTGGGCAGCTGCAGCTGTATTTGCTCGGATAAGACGGGCACGCTCACCGAAAACAAAATGCACGTCGAAAAAGTATGGTTGGCGGGCGGAGCGGACAATATTGCGGCGCCTTGCGACGTCAACAGATTTTACGAATGCGCGTCGCTGTGTCACAGCGTAGCGGGCGAATATCCCGACATAGTGGGCGACGCCACCGAAAAGGCGATAATCGAGTATTTGCACGGACGCGGCGTCAATTATTCGCGCGATGTGTCCGAAACGCTGCCCTTCAGTTCCGAGCGGCGCATGATGAGCGTAAAAAAGGGAGAGACGGCATATCACAAAGGAGGCTTTGACGTAATTTTATCGCGATGCAGCAGATATTTGTTAAACGGACGAGAGTATGCCATGACGGCGGAAAAGCGGGCGGAAATAATGCGCGAGTGCGAAAAAATGGCGTCCGGC
>USEG01000088.1 GCA_900553555.1 uncultured Clostridia bacterium | reverse complement strand
CGGCTTTATGGCGTTAAAAAGGCAACGCCCGCCATGCGAAATCATTCCTTATAAAATATCTTCCCTATAAAAGAGAACATTCTTTCCCCCGTAAGACAAAACCGTTTTTTATCGAGCATTTCGCCCCGTAAAAGACGGATAACAATTTCCCCCGTAAGACAAAACCAATCTTTTGCAAGTATTTCCGCCCGATAAAAAAGCGGAGCATCGTTGTAAATAAAATTTTTTTGCAAATATCACACGCACAAAAAGCAGTACTTGCGGCAAGTTGCTTTTGCCGCGGATATAGTAAAAAACATGGTAAAATTCCCAAAAAACGTCAAAAACAGACGCAATTCTACTGGCAGTAGAGCGCTTCTTGTCAAGAATAGAGCGGCGTAATCTCGCCGTAGAAGACCGCGCGCAATTTGTTAAGTCGCTTTGGCGTCCCGAATACAAAAAACAATTGACAGAGCCTATCGCGCCGAATAGAATTAAATCGATGTCAGGCGGCCGCGCCAGTCCAAATAAATTTAGTTGCCGCAGCCGACGACATCAAAACCGAAACCGCGCCGTCCGCCGCTATTAAAGCGGCGACGCAAAAAGCCGGGGAGAGAACAATGGCAGTCAAACAAAAAGTCATATATTACAAGGACGAGCATAACGATGAATTTTCCAAAGCCGTCATAAAAGCGAAAAAGATAGACAAAAACTATCGCTATATCCGCGACGGATTTTTCGAAAAAGCGGCGTCGTTTTTCCTGTACCGCATAGTGGCTATGCCGCTTGCCCGTTTGTTTCTCAAAATCAAGTTCGCCCATAAGATCAAAAACCGCGCAGTCCTGAAAAAACAGAAGTCGGCGTATTTTCTTTATGCCAACCACACCAGCGCGGCGGCCGATCCGTTTATTCCGACGTTTACCGCGTTTCCCAAGCGCGTTTACGTGGTGGTGCATCCCGCCAACGTGTCGATGCCCGTGCTGGGCAAACTAACGCCCTATCTCGGAGCGCTGCCTTTAGGCGACGATTTGGCGGCGACGCGCAATTTCAACGACGCCGTCGACAAGCGCATATCCCAGGATAAAGCCGTGTGCATATATCCCGAGGCGCATATATGGCCGTACTGCACGTGGGTGCGTGATTTTTCCGACGCGTCCTTCCGTTTTCCGGTAAAGTACCATACGCCCGCATATTGTTTTACAAACGTCTACACCAAGCGCAGATTTTTTAAGACGCCCCGTATTACCACTTATGTCGACGGGCCGTTTTATCCCGACATGACGCTGCCGCCCGTACAGGCCCGCCGCGAACTGCGCGATCGTGTGTACGAGGCAATGCAGCGGCGCAGCCGTCTGTCCGATTACGACGGCATAGTTTATGTAAAGGAGAATACGCATGATAAATCTGCTGTTTGCGGGCAACGGGAAAGTATTTGACGGAATTCTCACTTGCCTTCTATCGATATTTATGCGTTCTGAGCTCGACAGGCCCGTCACCGCCTATATTCTGACGATGGACGTCTCCCGCATCAAAGCGGAGTATACGCCCATTGACGACCGACGGATGCAAGTTCTCAGCGACGTCGTCGCAAAGTTCAACCCAAAAAACCGCGTCGTCAAAATCGACGTCACCGAGCTTTACGAACGCGAATTTGCCTATTGTCCCAACGAAAACGCCTATTGTTCGCCTTACACGCTTTTGCGGCTTTTTGCCGATGTTGTGGATATTCCGGCGGAAAAACTGCTGTATCTGGACGCCGACCTCATGTTTAACCGGGATTTGCGCCTATTGTACGACACCGACGTCTCCGGCGTCGAATACGCCGCAGCGCGCGACCGTTACGGCAAGATGCTTGTCAGCCCCAATTACATAAACGGCGGAGTCATGCTGTTTAATATGCAAAAAGTGCGGCAAACGGGCTTACTAAAAAAGGCCCGCCGTCTGATAAAGACAAAAAAGCTGCCCTTCGCCGACCAAAGCGCAATTATCCGCAGCACCGAAAAAAAGAAAGTACTGCCTCAGCGCTTTAACAATCAAAAAAAGCTGCGTAAGGACACGGTGGTTCTGCATTTCAGCAAAAGGCTGTTTTACTTGCCATACCCGCACACCGACAACATAAAGCAGTGGCAGGGGGAACGCGTGCATAAAGTATACGGCTATCATTGCTTCGATGACATATACGAACAATATTTTATCGCCTTAAATTCATTAAAGCAGGAGGTTAAAAAATGAACACGAAAACCAGAAAAACCATACCGATTTTTTATGCTTGCGACGATAATTTTATCAAGTTTGCAGCAATATCCATTAAGTCCATACTGGAAAATTCCGACAAGAACAGATTTTACAGCTTTCATATTCTCATTACCGACCTGTCTCCGCAAAACCGCAAGGCGGTGCTGTTGGTTAAGCAGTCCAACTGCGAGATAATTTTCGATGACGTCACCGAATATCTTAAAAAGCTTACCAAAGATCTTCCCATACGCGATTATTATTCCAAGACCACCTATTACAGACTGTTTATTGCCGATATGTTCCCGCAGCTGGAAAAGGTGATATACATCGACAGCGACACGATAGTAAAAAAGGACATTTCCGCTCTTTACGATATCGACCTAAAAGACAATTACGTCGGCGCCGTATCGGAGCGCGTCATGGCGGAAGAAGACGTTTTCGGCACATATGTCGAACAGTGCGTCGGCATCGACAGGTATGCCTATTTCAACGCGGGCGTGCTGCTCATCAACTGCGCGGCTTTTCGCGATAACGGCATTTTAAGTCGGTTCGGCGGTTTGCTTTCCGACTATGACTTTGTGGTAACGCAGGACGAGGACTATCTCAATCTGCTGTGCAAAGACAGAGTTCTGCTGTTAAACGGCAAATGGAACGCCGAAATTTTCCGCGGAATACCCGTTGAGGAAGAGGAAGTGGCGATTTTCCACTATATCATGACGTCCAAACCGTGGCATTACCGCGATTGCGCATACGGCGCATACTTCTGGAAATATGCCGCAATGACGTGTTTTTACGACCAGGTTGTCGCAATTTGCGACGCGTATACCGATGAAGAACGCCTGCGCGACGAGCTGTGCGGCCAAAATCTCGCGGCGCTTGCCGTAAAGGAGACGCAGCGCGAAGACAACTATCTTAAGACGCAGCGTAAAAACCAGGACGCGGAGCGCGTCAAAGTGCTGCAAAAAATCGATCAGCTCGAACGCACCGGCAAATTCGATATCGACGTAGAAGACGACCCGCCCACAAAGCCGCTGCCCGACAAGGTGGATTATCTGCGTAAAAATCTCATCGGCAAATTAAAGGCGAAACACGCTTTCCATCTGGCTCGCAAATTTCTAAACGGCGCCATCGAGAAAAAACAGTTTATTATAGGCGCTATGGAGGGAGTGGAAAATCTTACCTCCGTGGAGGGCGGAGCGATAATCACCTGCAATCACTTTAACGCGCTGGACAGCTTTGCCATGCAGATGGTATATGAAAAGACCGATACGAAAAAACACCGCTTTTACCGCGTTATACGCGAGGGCAATTATACGAGTTTCGGCGGCTTTTACGGGTATCTCATGCGCAACTGCTACACGCTGCCCCTGGGTTCGGACATAAAGCACATGAAGATGTTTACCCAGGCAGTGTCCCGGATTTTAAAGGACAACGGGTTTGTGCTGGTGTACGCCGAGCAGAGTATGTGGTGGAATTACCGCAAGCCCAAACCGCTTAAAAAAGGCGCGTTTTCGCTTGCCGCCATCAACAATGTGCCGGTGGTGCCGTGCTTTATCACGATGCGCGATTCGGGAGTAAAGGGCGACGACGGATTTTTCGTTCAGGAGTACCACATTCACATCGGCAAGCCCATCTATCCGGACAAGGACTTGTCCGTTGCCAAAAACACCGCCCGCATGATGGAGACCAACGCGCGCGTTTGGAAGGAAATATACGAAAACTTTTACGGAATACCGCTGCGCTACAAGACCGAAAATATGCCGGCGGCGCTCGCGGCTAAAGTCGCAAAATCATAGGGCACGGCAAAATTTGACGCTAAAAAAACAAGGCTGCCCGTACAAAATAAAACAGTTAAAAATATCCGGTTGGACTACCTTCCGGGTATTTTTATGCCTTTTTGGCGCTTTTCTTGCAAAAAAGCCTGCTATTTCTTGCAAACATGAAAGCAAAAAACAGTACGATTTTAATCGCGTTATGCGCCATTATGATGCTGGCGGCGTCCGTGCTTTCCGGCTGTGACGGCGTGATCGTTCCGGGCGGCTTCGGCAAGCGTGGTACGGAAGGCATGATCAAGGCGATCG
>USEG01000087.1 GCA_900553555.1 uncultured Clostridia bacterium | reverse complement strand
GCAGCCGAGACAGGCCTCGCTCATGGGCTGCCAAAGCGGAGACGCGAACAGCTCGTTGAGATTTTCGGGCTTGAAACGCGACATATCGAGTTTTGCGTAAGGCAGTTTTTCCAGCACTTTTTTTGCGTCCGCCTTGATTTTTTCCACCTGTTCGTCGCCGCCGTCCTGCTGTAAATCGCGGGTAACGGCCAGCACCTTATCTCCCTTTTCCGTATTGGGCTGCATATACAAAGCGTTTTCGTCCAGCCAGCAGGTGACGTCGCCCTCGGGCTGCGTAGCGTCGATGCCGAATACGGGGCAGAAGCAGCTTTCCTGCGGCTTTCCGCAAGCCAGCGTAAAGATTATCGCCGCGTCGCGTCTTTCCTTGTAATAAGTGTCGACGGGCTGTCCCAAAAACACGTTGTCGAGCACGGAGAACGCCTTATAATCGCACGCGCGCACACCGAATATCACAAAGTCCGGTTTTTCGCTGCGGATGTCTTCTATCGTGAGATTTTTGCCGTCAATGCGGAAACGCATCATATCCTCGGACTGGGGAAAAAACGCGCCTTTGGGAGATTTGACGGTTTTAAGCGTATCGATATCCACCTCCGCTCCGTCCGTATAATATCCGAAGTTTACTTCACCGGCGGTCTTGATGGGCAGATATAACGGCATTTTATCCGCAACAGCCTTAAAAAACGCGGGAAGATTTTTCCTTTCGATTTTAATCATAATTATTTGCCCTCCGCTTTATTTATGGCTTCTTCGGGGTTGAGATCGTTCTCCGAATAGGAAGTGAGCGGCGTAGCTCCTTCGCTCTGCTCGCCCGCCTGATATTCGCCGTACAGAACGTCGATGTCCTTTATGAACTTGCGGTTTAACAGATGTAGCGGTATATGCTGCGGACAAACGCGCGAACACTCGCCGCAGTCGGTGCAGCGTCCCGCGACATGGAATGCCCTTATTATGTGGAAAAGCTGTTCTTCAAAGCTAACGTCGTTGGCCTTTGCGGCTACGCCGGACTTGGGATTGTCAAACACGCATTTGATGCACGAACAAGCGGGACAAACGTTGCGGCAGGCGTTGCAGCGTATGCATTTGCTTAACTCCTTCTGCCAGAAGGCGAATCTTTCGTCGGCAGTCATCGCTTCCAGTTCTGTCACTTTTGAAAATCTGTCGTACTGCGCCTTTGGCATATCGTGAAGGACAATCTGCTCGTCGCTGACGGCAAATTTCTTGCTCTTGCACGAGAGGCATTTTTCCAGCAGAACTTCGCCTTTTTCCGCCTGCATATCGCCGTAAAGCGTCTTGCATTTTAATGTGTCGCCGTCATAGCTTTCGCTCTCGACGCCGAAAATGCCTTTTTGCTCCAGCTTGAAGTTGTCTATTTTTTCCTGACATTCTACGCCGATAACCCATACGTTATCGCGGTTTATGCGGTGCTCTTTTACAAGCTGATTAAACGAATACGTATCGCACGGCTTCAAGAATACCGCTGTTTTGCCTTCTTTTTTGCTTATATTTATAAGATATTTTG
Organism: uncultured Clostridia bacterium; assembly: GCA_900553555.1. Classification (GTDB taxonomy): domain Bacteria; phylum Bacillota; class Clostridia; order Christensenellales; family Pumilibacteraceae; genus Neoclostridium; species Neoclostridium roslinense. The sequence goes on along the minus strand of USEG01000087.1, from coordinate 2,779 downwards.
ATAAGTTTGCGCCGCAAAAATCGTTGAACACCAACTCGTCCAGCGATTGAACGCTTTCAAACGTGGCGGGGCTGGGGTCGTAGGAAAATTCGCCTTTTTTCCATCCTACCACACGACTGACGGCGCCGGAAGTCAGCAGTTCGGACGCCTTTTCTATAAGAGCTTTCTCGATGTCATTCATTGCCGTCTTCCTCCGTTACTCTAAGGTCTTGAAGGCGCTTGTTTTTGCCCAAAGCCGCAACCTGCTGCACGAAATCGTTCATGACGGCAGAAAATCTCGCGCCCTCCGCCGCCGAAACCCATTCGACGCGCGTACGCTGTTTTTCTATTCCGAGATAGTCGAGAAAACTGAATAAAAGCGACATTCTTCTTCTCGTATAATAGTTGCCCGTGACATAATGGCAGTCACCGGGATGGCAGCCGCACAGAATTACGCCGTCCGCTCCGCGCTGGAACGCCTTTAACACGAACATGGGATTGACGCGGCACGAACAAGGCACGCGCACTATTTTGACGTTTGCGGGATAAGAGAGACGGCTGGAACCCGCCAGATCCGCGCCCGCATACGAACACCAATTGCAACAAAACGCCACAATGTTGGGCGTGTACTGACCGTTGCTTACTTCTTGCATATCTCTTCCACCTCCGACATAATCTGCGATGAACTGAATCCGCTGAGATCCATCGCTCCCGACGGACAGGTAACCGTACATGCGCCGCATCCCTGACATACCGCGGGATTAACCGAAGCCACTCTTCTCTTTTCGGTTTTGCCGCCGCCCAGACGGAATTCTTTTTCGACATAAGTGATGGCGCCGTAAGCGCAGACGTTGGCGCACTGCGAGCAGCCGTTGCACATCGACTCGTTGACATGAGCTATACAAGGAGTGGTTTTAAGGTGATCCTTTACCAGCAGTCCTATTACCTTTGCCGCGCAAGCGGACGCCTGCGAGACAGTCTCGGGAATATCCTTGGGGCCTTGGCATACGCCGGCAAGATATACGCCGGCAGTGGGGCTTTCCACGGGACGGAGTTTGGGATGGGATTCGTTTAAGAAATTGTTGGTATCGATACTGGCGGTAAGCAACGTCGCTATTTTTCTTACGGACGGCTCCGGCTCTATTGCGGTAGCGAGTACAACGAGGTCCGATTCTATCGTCACTTGTTCGTTGTCGATGAGGTTGGATCCCTGAACCATCAGTTTGCCGCCTTTGTTGTACACTTTTCCCACCATGCCCTTTATGTAATCGACGCCGTACTGCTCGACGGCGCGGCGGTAAAATTCGTCGTAGTTTTTGCCGGGCGTACGAACGTCTATATAAAAGACGTGGACTTCGGTATCGGGATATTTTTCGCGTATGAGCATGGCGTGTTTTGCCGTGTACATACAGCATATTTTAGAACAATACGGTTTTCCGCAGCCCGACACATCGCGGGAGCCTACGCATTGAATAAAGGTAATTACTTTGGGATGCGTATGGTCGGACGGGCGCAGCAGAACGCCGTTCGTCGGTCCCGCCGCATTCATGAGACGCTCCAGCTCCAAAGACGTGATGACGTCTTTGTTGTCGCTGTAACCGTATTCGTTGAAGTTGTCCAGCTTTATGGGACGATAACCCGTGGCAACGACAATTGCGCCGTACTCGCGGTCGACAAATTCGTCCTTCATTTCGTAATTTATGGCGCCTACGCCGCATACTTTTTGGCAAAGACCGCACTTGCCCGTATTAAGTTTAAGGCATTGTGCGGGGTCGATGACCGCGACGTTGGGTATTGCCTGGGCAAAGGGAATATATATGGCCTTACGATTGTCCAGACCCATATTAAATTCGTTGAGCCCTTTTTTGGAGGGGCATTTTTCCATGCACAGCTTGCATCCCGTGCACTTTGTCTCGTCCACATAGCGCGCCTTTCTTTTGATTTTGACCTTAAAGTTGCCGACATAGCCTTTTACTTCTTCTATTTCGGAATAAGACAGTATATCAATTTTATCGTTTTGCGCGCAGTCCACCATTTTGGGCGTGAGAATACACGCCGAACAGTCAAGCGTGGGGAAGGTCTTGTCCAGCTGCGCCATCCTGCCGCCGATCGTGGGATTTTTTTCCACTATGTCGACGGGGAATCCCGCCTCGGCGATATCCAAAGCCGCCTGTATGCCCGCAATGCCGCCGCCTATTACCAGCGCGCGCTTTACGACGGGGCTTTCGCCTTCCTGCAACGGAGCGTCCAGCCTTACTTTCGCTATGGCGGTGCGCACCAATATCAATGCCTTATTGGTGGCCTCCTCTCTGTCCTTGTGGATCCACGAGCACTGTTCGCGGATATTGGCCACCTCCACCATGTACGGATTGAGTCCGACGCTTTCCGCGGCCTTACGGAAAGTCGCCTCATGCATTCTCGGCGAACATGAACCTATTACGACGCCGTCCAGCTTGTAATCTTTAATGGCGTTTTTTATGAGCTGCTGTCCGTTTTCCGAACACATGTACTGATAATTAGCGGCATATACGACGCCCGGCTCGGCCTTTATCATTTCGCTGAGGCGTTCGACGTCCACCGTTGCGGCTATATTGCTGCCGCACCAACAAATAAATACACCTATTCTCTGCATGTTTTATCTCTCTCTTTTTACAATCATTTATTGTACTTTCTGTAAGCGCTTACTATAAGCTGCTGCGGAATGAGCTGATCGACTTCCGGCGGGATATCCTCGGCAGCCAGTCCGTTTGCTCCCTGTGCGCGTATGACCGTCTGGCGTACCGCTTCCACAACGGCTTGC
>USEG01000086.1 GCA_900553555.1 uncultured Clostridia bacterium | reverse complement strand
TCAAAACTGGAACGACGGCAAGACGCAGGAATACAAAGACAGAAAGGAGTACGATATAGCCACTTCGCATTTGACGCACCAGGGTTGCATCAGCTGCAGCGATGCGATACCCAACAACACCGACAGCGATAAAATCGAAAACGCAGTGTATCTCTTTGCGACCGCTACCTGCCCCAACTGCAAAATAGCGTCGTCCTTCCTCGATAAAGCCGGCGTCGTTTACGAAAAACTTTACGCAAACGACAAACCCCAGCTGGCAGCGCATTACGGCATCAAGCAGGCGCCCACGCTGGTGGTCATCAACAACGGCGAAGTCAACAAATTCGCGGGCGTTTCGGAAATCAAGAAATATCTCGGCGTGTAAAAAACGGAGTTTAATATGTATGATATAGCAGTAGTCGGCGGAGGTCCTGCGGGGCTTACCGCCGCTCTGTACGCATTGCGTGCGGGTAAAAAAGTTTTGATAATCGAAAAAGCCGCTTTCGGCGGACAGATAACGTTTTCGCCCAAGGTGGAAAACATTCCCGGCTTTACGGAGATATCCGGCAACGAATTTGCCGAAAAAATGGTGGATCAGGTGCTGGCTCAGGGCGGCGAGTTCGAAGTATCGGAGGCAACCGCGATAAAAGACGGAAAGACAAAGACCGTAATAACCGATTCGGGCGAGTTCGAGGCGAAGGCCGTGGTCATTGCCGCCGGCGCGCGTCACCGCCTGCTGGGGCTGGAAAACGAACAGAATCTTATAGGAAACGGAATATCTTTCTGCGCGGTGTGCGACGGAGCGTTTTTTGCCGGCAAGACGGTAGGCGTTGTGGGCGGAGGAAATTCCGCGCTGCAAGAGGCACTGCTGCTGGCCGAAACGTCGCGCAAAGTAATGGTTTTTCAAAACCTCGACAGACTGACGGGCGAGCAAAAACTGATAGACCAGCTTGACAAAAAAAGCAACGTCGAAGTGCTGCTCGGATGCGAAGTGCTGGCATATACCGGTATCGATGAATTGCAGGGCGTCGTAGTGCGCCGCGACGGAGAAACGCGCGAATATAAACTGGACGGCTTGTTTTTGGCGGTGGGTTTGGTGCCGCAGAACGCGCCTTTTGCCGACGTTGCCGCGCTTGACGACCGCGGATATATAGCGGCCGGCGAAGACTGCGTTACCGTAACGCCCGGTGTTTTTGTCGCGGGCGACTGTCGCAACAAGCAGATAAGACAGGTTACCACCGCTTGCGCGGACGGAGCCGTTGCCGCGCTTGCGGCATGCAGATACATAGATTCGCTTTAACAGCAAAGCGGGACAACATTCGCCCCGCTTTTTTTGCGGGCTTTTAACAGGACATATTGTATATTTCGGGAGAAAAACAATGATATACGACGGTTTTTTTGACCGTGAGCCGGTGGGCAAAATAAACAGAGTGCCGGTTTCACGCATAATAGAAAAATTCGACCGGTACGAGGGCAAAGGCGACGCCGAGGGCGGAGCGCGGCATCTCGAATATTGGATTAGAGAGGCAAACGACGCACGGGATAAGCAGGGCGAATTCTCGCTTAACAACGAGCTGATGGGCGCGTACCGCAAGCTGGGCCGGGGAGACAAAGCCGTTGCCGCGGCGCAGCGCACGTTACAGCTGGGGCGTGAACTGGGCATGGAAGACAGCGAGGCTTACGCTACCGCTCTTATAAATGCGGGCACTGTATACAAGGCGGTCTCCCGTTCCGAAGAAGCGCTGCCGCTGTTTGAAAAGGCGGCGGAAATAATAAAGCCGAAAATTCCGCCCACCCACGCCAAGATGGGCGGTTTGTACAACAATATGGCGCTGTGCCTTGCCGATCTCGGGCAGTACGCGCGCGCCGAAGAGGCTTTTTACAAGGCGATAGACATCATGCTCAACAACAAATACGGCGAGCTCGAAGCCGCCATATCCATGCTCAATCTGGCCAGCATGTACGAAAAACAATACGGGCTCGAACGCGCCGCCGAAAAAATAGAAGACTGCCTTGCAAGTGCGGAAAAATATCTAAAAACGCCCGGAATTCCCAAAAACGGCTACTATGCGTTTGTGTGCGACAAATGTGCGCCCGTATTCGATTATTACGGCTGGTTTGCGCTGGCGGACAATCTGAAAAGAGAGGTAAAGGAGATTCATGAACGGTATTGAACTGTCGCGAGCGTTTTACGAGCAATTCGGGAAGGCAATGCTGCGGGAGAAGTTTCCGCACCTTAAAGACAAAATAGCCGTGGGAATAGCGGGCAGCGGCTCAGATTGTTACGGCTACGACGACGATATTTCGCGCGATCACGACTACGAGGCGGGGTTTTGCATTTTCCTGCCGGGCGAAGACGTCGTATCGCGCCGCGACGAATTTTTGCTGGAGCGCGCCTATAACGCGCTGCCGTCGGAATTTATGAGCGTGAAAAGGCCGCAGCTGTCGCCCGTTGGGGGTAACAGACGGGGCGTAATACGTTATGCCGACTTCTTTGAGCGGTTTACCGGCGACAAGGAGGGGCGGCTTAGCGATTTGCAGCTGTTGTCCCTTCCCGAAAACTATTTGTTCGAAGCCACCGACGGAGAGGTCTTTTATGACGGATACGGCCGTTTCAGCGAGATACGCAGCCGACTCAGGACGCTGCCCGAAGATGTGCGGACAAAAAAAATCGCCGGCAATGTGCTCATAATGAATCAGTCGGGACAATACAACTATTTCAGATGTGCGCGCCGCGGCGATGAAGGCGCGTGTCAGCTGGCGCTTACCGAATTCGTAAAAGCCGCAATGAGTGTTGTTTTCCTTCTAAACGGCAAATATAAGCCCTATTATAAGTGGTGCTTTTACGCGCTTAGGCGACTTAAAAGCATGTCCGAAACCGCCGATATGTTCGAAAAGCTGCTCACTGCGGACAACAAGGGAGACAACGTCGAGAAAAAGGAAAAAATCTTATCCGGCGTCGCGGACATTATTGCCGGCGCCGTGTCCAAGCGGTACGACGTCAACGGCGACGGTGATCTCGAAAAGCTCGCATATGCGGTGAACAATAAAATTAAGTCGGAAAAGCTGCGCAATCTCAATATTTTTGCCGGCGTATAAAGTTGAATAATAATAGCGGCCTAAAGCGCGCGTATAAATCAAGTAGGCCGTAATGCCTGGCCGCGAACGCTAAGAATGTCTGCCGCAGCAAAAAAAACCGAGACGGTGCGTCCCGGCTTTTTTTGTTAAAACGCTTATTCGGCGCTATCTTCCATGGCCTCCAACAGAAAGCTCACCGGTCTGAATCCGTCGTTACAGGAAATCATTGCCGATTTTTTGTCTTTCATCCATCCGTCGTAGATGTCTTCGCCGCCGCAGGCGAGAGTCATCACAAAGGCGGAAACGCTGTCCCAGGCGCTTTGGCAAAAGCCGTTCGGTTTTTCCCAGCCGTTGGCGATAAACTCCTGCCCTTCGCGCATATCGCAGGCGTGTTCGATGGGATTTTCGTACTTTTTTATAAGGTCGTCGTATCGCGCCGTTTTCATAACGGTAATTTTTACTTTCTTCATGAGCTGCGCCCCCGCGTCAATATTTATACGGATATTATACAATATCCGCGTAAAAAAGTAAAACGATAAGCGCGTCTGCCGCACAAACAGCCGCAGCGGAATTTTGATTTAGCGGCGCGGTAAATTATGCGCGCAAGGCATATACAAAATAAAGAGGATAAGGCATCAGCCTTTGTACAGCAGTTTGTCGTCGTATTCGTATTTTAAGGCGGATTGTTCTTTATACCTGGCGACGGCGAGCGAGACGAGTTTCATTATTACGCCCGCGCGTCCCTTTTCGGGGAACAGATACATGGCAAGACTGCCGGGAATGGTGTTTATTTCGTTGACGTACAATTTGCCCGACTTGTTGTCGAGTATGAAGTCTATGCGCGCGATACCTTCGGCCTCCACGCACCTGAAAACTTTTATCGCAAGAGCGCGTATTTTTTCTTCCTGCTCTTTGTCTATGTCGGCGGGGAATTGCCTGTCGCCGCCGCTCTTGGCCTTGCCGTGGTATTTTTCGTCGTACGTCAGAAACTCGGAGTACGAAACGGGTTTTTCGACGCGGCTGGCCTCTTCGTTGCCAGGCGAACCTATGACGGCGCAGTTTAGTTCGGTAAAGTCGTCGACGGCGCGCTCTATTATGACCTTATTGTCCCACATAAAGGCCGCCACCAGCGCGTTTTGCAGCTGTTCTTCGTCGTGGGCGATGCCTATTCCTATACTGCTGCCGGCGCGGGCGGGCTTGACTATCACTGGATAGCCCAGCGTAAAAGCCGCCTTTTTAATAATGTTTTCCGTCTTGTCGCGGGAGTGGGCGGTGATGCTTTTCAGATAGGGCAGTTTATCGGCGCGGAATAGCTTTTTCATTATCTGTTTATCCATCCCCGCCGCGCTG